>DXZZ01000025.1:0-357 GCA_019419425.1 Collinsella sp.
GTGGTACTCGGTTGCATGGGTGTCCCTTCTGCCGCGTCTTCGCCGTAGTCGACGCGTGACCAAATTATTATTGCAGGCTGTGCAGTATTAGGTTGTTTAAAAAGGTGAGTGTGGCGGTCGTTTCCTCGAACGGGGTGGCGCTGTTGTTGGAGAATGTCTCGATCTGTAACAGGTGGGTCCGGTTTTGGTCTGTAGTTGTTACAGATTGAGATGTTTCGGCAGGACGGTCTTCGTTTGTCTAAATCTGTAACACGAGGGACGGTTTTTACTGAGTAACTGTTACAGATCTAGATCTTTCGGCAGGCTAGATTGGTTTGTCTCAATCTGTAACAGTTGCTCGGCAAAATAGGGCCTAAC
>DXZZ01000025.1:367-22060 GCA_019419425.1 Collinsella sp.
GATCGAGACAAACCGACGGGCCGCCCCGCCCCATCCACCTGCCGCTACCTGCTATCCGCCGATTTCCGTTGTGCTGCTGCACTTCCATGTCATATCCTCTAGACAACTACGCGGCAACATCGCCGCCGCGCCTACAAGAGAGGAATGTCCATGACCGCACCTGCATCCAAGCTGCTCCAGCCCATTACGGTTGGCCCCCTTGAGCTCAAGAACCGCATTATGTTCCCGCCGCTGACCACCGGCTACGAGGAGCGCGACGGTTCCATTGGCGAGCGCAGCCTGGCTTTTTACGAGCGCCTGGCCCGTGGCGGCGTGAGCTACATCGTCATCGGCGACGTCGCTCCCGTCATGACCGCGAGCCCCACGCCCAAGCTGGCGACCGACGCCCAGATCCCCACGTTTAAGGCGCTGGCCGACGCCGTCCACAAGCACGGCGCCAAGGTCGCGCTGCAGCTGTTCCACCCCGAGTACGACGTGCCCGGCGTCGGCCGCATGGTCATGGGCTCCATGGCTGCCGCCAAGGCCGCGCAGGAGGCCAAGGCCGCCGGCGACGAGGAGACCTTTGCCGCCAAGATGGCCGAGTCCAACGAGATCCGCAATCAGGCATACGCCAAGCTGCACCACGACATGCAGCACTTTGTGAACGAGGCCACCGTGGAGCAGCTCACCCAGATCAAGGAGGCCATCGCCGCCTCGGCCGCCCGCGCGCAGCAGGCTGGCATCGACGCCATCGAGGTCCACGGCGACCGTCTGGTGGGTTCGCTGTGCTCCGCCATCCTCAACAAGCGCACGGACGAGTACGGCGGCTCGTTCGAGAACCGCGTCCGCTACGCGCTGGAGGTCGTCGCCGCCATTAAGGAAGCCGCACCGCAGCTGATGGTGGAGTACAAGCTCCCCGTGATCATGGGGAACCCCGACGGCACGCCGCGCGGCAAGGGCGGCCTGCTGCCCGACGAGGCCTGCGAGTTCGCCAAGCTGCTCGAGAGCGCCGGCATCGATATGATCCAGGTTGCACAGGCCAACCACACCGGCAACATGGGCGACACCATTCCGCCCATGGGCGCCATGCCCTACAACTGGACGCTGCCGGTGGCCGAGCGCGTCAAGGCCCTGGTCTCCGTGCCGGTGGCCACCGTCGGCCGTGTTGTTTCGGTCGAGGCCGGCGAGAAGATTCTTGAGGACGGCGCGGCCGACATTATCGCCTATGGCCGCTCGCTCATGTGCGACCCCGACATTGCGCTGAAGGCCGCCACGGGCGAGCCCATCCGCGAGTGCCTCAACTGCAACAAGGGCTGCGTCGACGCGATTCAAAACCGCAAGTACATCTCGTGCGTGCTCAATGCCGAGAACGGCGACGAGGCGACCATCGCCATTAAACCGGGTGAGGGCGACAAGAAGATCGCCGTGGTGGGCGGCGGCATCGCCGGCCTGGAGGCCGCGCGCGTGGCGGCCAAACGCGGCTACGACGTGACCGTCTATGAGGCGAGCGATCACTTGGGCGGCCAGATTGTGCTGGCGGCCGCGCCTCCGCGCAAGGATGAGATTATGCGCTCGGTCGAGTATTACGAGAAGATTCTGCCCGGCCTGGGCGTGAAGGTTGAGCTCAACCATGCCGCTAGCCCTACGGATCTCAACGCCGCCGACGCCGCGATTGTGGCTGTGGGCGCGCACGACGTGGTCATCCCCGTTCCGGGTGCCGACTCGGACAAGGTCGTCTCGAGCTGGGACGTGCTGGCCGGCAAGGTGGAGCTCAGCGGGCGCGTTGCCGTCATTGGCGGTGGCCTGGTGGGCACCGAGACTGCCGAGTACCTGCTGCAGAACGGCTGCGAGGTGGCGATTGTCGAGATGCTCGACAAGATTGCCGCAGGCGAGTCCGAGACCATTCTGCCGCTGATTATGAACGACTTTGCCGCCCACAACGTTGAGCAGCATGTTAAGACCCGCCTGACCGCCATTACCGACGAGGGCGTGGAGGCCGTTCGCACCACCGAGGACGGCGCCGAGGAGCCGGTGAAGATCGCCTGCGATTACGTGGTGATGGCCGTGGGCTCCAAGGCCAACGGGTTTGACCTGGACGGCGTAACGGTGCCCGTGACCTGCGTGGGCGACTGCTCGGGCGAGCGCACCGCCGACATTGCGAGCGCCATTCGCACGGCGTATCACGCGGCCAACGAGCTCTAAGTAAGAAAGCTATCGCGTATTGAGTGGGCGGGGAGTGCCGTATCGGCGCTCCCCGCCTTTTTTGCCAATGATGGCGCCCCTGACCAGCGGGTTCAGAAAATCCGAATTTCATGCACCAGAAAATCCGACTCCTTAGAACATGAAAATCCGAATCGCAACCACCCGAAAATCCGAATTTGCTACAGTGGAATAGAGGAATCAGAAAGCAGGAACTGGAAATCTGCGGGGGTGGCTCATGGCGGGCGAAAGGCTACATCGGGACGGATACATCCCGCGTATCGTGGATGCGCAAATCGAACGCTACCTTCGCGTCTTTGGCGCGGTCGAGATTGCGGGCACCAAGTGGTGCGGCAAGACGTGGGCCGCGCTTGAGCACGGGGCGTCCGCCTCGTATGTCGACGAGAATCTCGACCTCGCGCGTGCCGACCCGGCGATGATGTTGCTGGGAGACCGTCCGCATATTATCGATGAGTGGCAGCGAGTTCCCCAGATTTGGGACTACGTTAGACACGAGGTTGACCGCACCCGGGGCACGCGCGGCGCCTATATCCTCACGGGTTCCGCCACGCCTGCGTTTGGCTCAAAGACGGAGGCACCCGCGCATAGTGGAGCCGGCCGCATCGGCCGCGTCCGCATGTACCCCATGACGCTTGCCGAGACAGGTGAGTCCAGCGGCAAGGTGAGCCTGGCGGGCTTGTTTGAGCATCGTTTTGAGCCCTGTCGGTGCAATGGCGATACACCGGGGCTTGTCGAAGCCGCCTGCCGCGGCGGCTGGCCCGAGGCGATCGATATGGTTTCGGCTGACGCCCAGCTCATCGCTCGCGAATATCTCAACACTACGTTTTCGAGCAGCTTCCCGGCGGTTGGTCTCGACCCCGATATTGCTCGTCGAGTCTCCGCATCGATCGCGCGCAATCTGGGACAGGCGACCACGTATAAAACGATTCTTATGGATATGTTCGGTGCCGAGGGGGAACCCGCAGCGTTTGCCGACGAGACCAAGGTGCGCAGGTACCTGGATGCCCTCAAAGGCATGTTCATTCTCGAGGAGGTCCCCGGTTGGGTTCCCGCCGCGCGCGACAAACGACGCTTTACCGTCAAGCCCAAGCGCTATCTGGCAGATCCGAGCCTTGCTTGCGCCTTGCTAGGTATGTCCTTGCAGGCGCTGCTTGCCGACTGGCAGACATTTGGTCTGGTGTTTGAGAATTTGGTCATACGCGATCTTTCGGTCTACGCACGTTCGCTCGACCTGCTGGATAGCACGCCCGTGCGCTATTATCGCGACGATTCGGGCCTTGAATGCGATGCCATCGTGCAGCTAGCCGATGGACGGTGGGCCGCCTTTGAGATTAAGGTGAGCGAAGATAAGGCGAGCGCCGGCGTTGAGAGCCTCAAGCGCGTTCGCAAGAAGGTCTGTGGAAATCCTCGTTCACGCACACGCGAACCGGAGTTTATGGCCGTGATTGTGGGGGTGGGTGAGTACGCCCGCGAGGTCGAGGACGGTATCTACGTGATACCCGTGCGCGCGTTGGGGTGTTAAGGGGCGGCACGCCGTGTGCCCGCTGCCCGGTGCTGCGGATTGGTGCAAGTGGTCAGGTTTGTTTGCACCATGTCCTTGGCATATGGAAGAAGCTGCTATTCGTAATCTTTAAGACATCATTAAGGCTTGCGCTGTGGAGCAAACCGCAGGTCAATGCTATTCTTTTACCTTATCGTATGGTGTTGTATTCTGCCTGAATTCTCTACCTGCGAACAACGGATAAACGCGACCGAGCGGAAAGGATGGCACGCCCGCTAGCAGGGCAAACGTAAACGATGAGTGGCATGGACCGACATAGCGAGCTCCAGCAGCACAAGACGGCGGCCGAGTACCGCCAAGCTGCCGACGAGCACGTGCGGACCCTCAAGGATTTCTGGAAGGATTTCCTGGTGAGCGGTCTGTTTGTGCTGGCCGCCATCGTTGCCATCTTTGCATGCCTGGCCTGGTTTGCCGCGAATAACCGAGTGAGTGCCACGGGGAGCACGATCGCGGCGAAGGGCCCGCGGTTTGTGCTCTCGGGAACGCAGGGCGGCACGGCGGGTAAGTACGACACTCAGGACAACTACGCGTCGGACAGTACAAGCCTTGCCGTGAACAATCTTTTCAACCTCAATAACATGAGCACCGATGGCGGTCTCTCTCCGGGGTCGGCCGGCCAGCTCCAGCTCAACGTCAGGCCGCTCTGCAATGACCTGCACGATATCACGGTGGAGATGACCTGGGAAATTTCTGTTCAGACGAGCGTTGCGGGCACGGGCGGCACTGCTGCGGATGCATCGAAAAACGAAGAGATCATCAACTCGCTTAAAGATTTGGTGCGCGGTCATATCCTGGTTTTTCAGGGCAAAGATGCCTCTGGCTTTTACTCGAATCCGCTGGTCCCCACGACCACCACGGTGACCCAGGACGGGGCCAGCGTCACCGTCATTACGCAGAGCTTTACCATCCCAAAGTCGAGCTTTTACGCTGCGGACTCAAATAGCACGACCGAAACCGTCACCAAAACCCTCTACTGGATTTGGCCGGAACAGTTCAAGAGCTATGTTCGCACGGGCAACGCCGGCTACGGTGGCAACCTTTTCGCTAACACAGGCGACGAGGGGGGGATACACAACCCTCGTCGGCGACATCAACAATAACCACGCGCGCTATTTCCGCGCCGATAGCACGAGCGTGCCAGGTCAGGTGCCTAGCGCGGTTCCGCCTGTCGGAGCCGGCATGTCCTCTGCGGATGTGGAAACCTGCGCCAGCTACTACAACAACGCCGACGAGATTATCGGCAAGAACGTCAAGTACATTCGCGTGCGCTTCACCGCCAAGGAGGCGGATAAATAAATGGACGAGCAGCTTAATGCCCGCGAGCAGGGCGATATCAAACACAACGAAGGAGCGGCAAACCCCGGCGGCAACGGGTTCGGCTCGCACGGCGAAGCGCGTCCGGCTGGCCGCATCGAGCGCATCAAGGCTTGGGTGAGCGACCACCGTCGCGAATCCCTGGCCATCGTGGGTCTGGTGGCCGTGCTTCTCGTGTTGCTGGGATTGACGCTCGGATGGTTCGTCGATGCCAATCGCGGCTCCACCGTTGGCAAGATCAAGGAGCCGGCGGAGCTCAAAGTGCTGGGCCCCAACGCTACGGCAACAGAGCAGGTCGACCTGAGCTACAACCCCGAATACGGCGATACCAAGACCGGCAACACGGTGACGCTCAAGCGCCCGTTTTGCGTGCAGACGGGCGGTGACGGTTTTGAGCTGCAACTCGCGAATACGACCAACATTACGGGTCTCACTATTGAGCTGTACAGAGCCGAGAACACGTCTGCGCTCCAGACGCCCGACGTGAGCGGTACCGCAGACGGCAAATCTTATAGCTGGAAAGCAACCGGAGAGAACCTGCTGACGAGCTTCGAATATATCAACAAGGAGAACGACGGTCTGGCAGCCGTGCCGGGCGAGGGCGCAAGCGACCCTACATTCAAGGACTATCAAAACGTCCAGCGCAACGCGCGCCCGCTCTGCCGATACAAGAAATTCGGCAAAGGCGACCTCAACGCTAAGACACTCGACAACTCGACTGGCAATGACACGCTTAACTTTATCATCAAGCTTTCGTGGGACGAGAGCGCCAAAGAGACCGACGTGATTTACCTGATCGCGCGCAACACGAGCGGCAAGTAGGAGAGGGGGCGCACATGGAGAAGCAAGAGAAACAGCAGGATGCCGAGCGCGAGCAGCTGGCAAAAAGCAAGAGCCTAGTCAAGAACAAGCTGGTTGTGGCGGCAATCGCACTTATTTGCGCCGTGGCGCTCGTGACGGGTGGCTACTTTACCTATTCCGCCTACACCGCCAACGGATTTCTAAAGTCCGTCGCCGCAACGGGCACTGCGCAGAGCCTATTTGCAAGCGATTTGCTCACGGGCTATATGAGTGCGCCTAGCCCCGACGAGCTCGCCCGTGCCCAGCGCTCCGTTACGGTGTATCCCAACAACGGGCAGTGCAACTTTACCTTTAGCATCTACAACTACTTGCTGGGCAACAGCAACTTCTGCAACGACAAAAATGTGACATACACCTTGACGGTCGAGGGGCACGGGCTCGATGGCGCCACGTGGAGCTATGCGCCCCAGCCCGGTAGCAGCGTCACGCTTCCGGAGAATCAACCTACCAAGAACGACTACACCGTGACCTTCCCCGAGGCTAAGTTGGGACAAGCATACTTTGTGATTAAGGCCACGGTCGTATCGGAGAAGAGCCCCGGCACCGAGCTAGCCTGTCTGGCGGCGAAAGTCGTGCCGTCAAAGAGGGCCGAGGTCAAGACCGCTGCGGTTGAGGGCGCGCTGGTCGATGAGGCTGGCAAGTTTGCTGATTACGCTGCATACAACTACCGCGTGACGGTTACGGGCGCACTGGCAAACGTCACGCTCACGTGGGGGGAGAACGTGGAGATCGACCCGTTCTTTGAGACCAACCATAGCGCGACGGTGGATGCTGCAGCTCGCAAGGCTACGTTCACCATGGAGCCGGGTTCGATGGTCGTCAACTTTTACCGAGCGGACGGCAAAACGCCCGGTGGCTGGGGCGACCTGGACATTAGCGTGAGCGGAACTACTCTGACGGGCGCGACGGAGACTCGATAACTCTGGAAGCGGAGTTTTAGGATAAGAGGTACGGAATCGATGAGAACGGCAAAGCGCATATTCGCAGAGTTCATGACGGTGGTCATGGTGCTCCAAGCATGCTCGCCCACGGTGGCTGCTGTGGCGGCAGGCTGGCAGAACATCTCGAACGAGATTGCTGCCGCATCTGCGAAGGCGTTGGATACTGCCGAGAGCGGCGAGACCAACGGCGATGTCACGATCGGGTCTGGGTCGAGTGATGCCGGCGCCGACAGCGACAGTGCTGGGGATGACGCGGTGAAGGATGACGCTGCAGCAGGCGATACCACCGATAGCGCCACTGGTTCCGATTCCACGGGCGACCAGACGGAAGGCGACGATGCCGCTGACGATGCCGCCGCTGACGACGCCGAGCAAGATGCCGATGATGCGACTTCGGAGGACGCTGATGCCCAGGCGGGTGCGACGATCACGGATTTGAATAAGCTCGTCGAGCTGCTCGAGAAGAACGGCGCGGAAAGCATCGTGCGCAAAGACGACGAGAGCGGAATCCGAAGCCTCGATGTCAAGTCGTCGGAGGCGTTCGCCGTCCTGTCTAACGCCGACGCTTCGCTTTACTATGATGCGCAGATCAAGGTTATCATCACGGGCGATGCGAAGCTCACCGAGTCGGCTAATAACGGCATGTCTTTCCAGGGTCTTGGCAGTGATGAATGTCCGTTTGAAGGCAGGATCTATAGGGACGTTGATAGTCCCGTCGAGCTTACGACTGATCGGACGGTTTTTAATAACCTCAAGCTGTCTGACCAAAACAAAACGGTCAGGATAAAGTGGGTAGGCGCGACTAGCTATAGCGCACCGATGGTCGCTTCGAAGGTCAGCGGTGCGGAAAACGGCGAAGAGAGCAAGACACTCATCGCGTCGGTTGACATCGTGGAACCCGTGAACGTTGATGTGAAGGATGCGACTTCCGCCTTGACGGCACCCCTCCTGGGTGCGACGACGGGCGACCTTGCTGCGAACGTTACCTATAGCCTCACCGATTCTCGAAAGAATCTCAACGCGAATGCGACGGGCAACATTGGCTTGATTGCCAACACGGTCGAGAGCGGGAGCTTGACGGTTGAGTCCGTCACGTTCCCCAACGATCTGACCTCAGGCGGAGCCGTCAAAACGAGCTCTGGCAACGCTGGCCTGCTCGTAGGCGAAGTCAAGGACGGTGCGACCCTGAGCATTGGCACTCTGGCAAACGTTCCCACCGCCACCGTCCAGTCTACGAACGGCTCCGCCGGTGGCGTTGTAGGACTCGTTGGCTCGAGCACGGGTGCCATGGTCAACGTCGCGAAAGCTCTCGACCTACACGCGCTCACCGTCAAGGGCACAACTGCCAGCGGCGGTTTTATTGGTAAAGCGACCGTGCTCACACTGGGCGCGGATAATAAGCAGATTGGGTGTCCTCTAAATATTGGCGACGAGAACAGCGCTTGCTCTGGTGGCGTTATCGGCGACGTGAGCTTTGCGCAAGGATTTGCCGTTACGTCCAATATGTTCGACCTGGGCGACCTTGTGACTCTTGGTGCGTCGCAGCGCGCCGGCGCTCTTTTTGGCATGGCCGATATCTCTAATGGAGACATCGTGGTGCAAGGCGGGACGTATAAGAGCAAACTCGCCTTACCAGAAGATGTTAGTGTCAACGGCAGCTACGGCGGCCTTGTCGGCAAGGTGTTCGCGACGAAAACGGACGACGACGGCGCTTTGCGCGCCTTTGTTGTTGAAAAGGATGCAGATAATAAGAATACGTGCTCAATTGAGTTTGACCTTGCGAGCAAGTTGTCCGACGCAGGCGGCGTTGTTGGCTATGTTGGCGATAGCGCAAATCCTAACTCGCGGCCCGTTGCCGTTGTCTTCAACGGCGTGACGGTTGCGTGCAAGGGAGATGCTTCGGCGCGAACGGGTACCGGAAAGTTCGGTGGCGCCGTGGGCGTTGTCGATACGCGCAATGTCCTTGACGTGCGAGATTTCAAACTTACAAGCGACAATCCTATCGGTAAGGCGCAAAGCAACCGTGCCGCGGGAATTGCGGGATCCGCGTGGAATGCTGTAATCAAATTCAGCGGCATCACGGATCTGTCGGGCGCAAGTTTTGCCGAGAACGCCACGACGGGTCAGCTCGTATACGAGAACCACAACGCGCTGATCTTCGCTGCCGGCAATGGCTCTAATGGTGATCTGGGAGACAAGGGCGCTGCGGTCTGGACCTTCAAGCGTAGCAACTCAGCCTCAAAGACGGACGACATCGCGACCTACGGTGAAGTTGTTCGTCTGGGCGGCGACTTCATTAAGCTTGATGTGGACACTCATAAGTTGACCTTGCCGGATTCGCTGACGGCAGCTAACGGTGCCTACGCCCTAACCACAGCTGAGGATTTCGCCAAGCTTGCGATTACCTGGCAAACCAACGGCTACTACTCGATGGTTGACGGCGTTACCGAAAACAACCTTAACGGCTTGCAGTCCTCGACCATTACGGTGAACGGCACTATTGATCTCAAGGGCACGGGCCTGACGGGTTTCACGCAGGATCGTGCAGACGGCTCGCAAGTTTTCTCGGGAACGTTGAACGGTGGCGGCACAATCAATCTTGCCGTCGGCGAGGCGTACGGCAAGCGTGGTGAAGACGTGCTCGACGGCAATAACACGAGCAACGGCAACGGCAAAATCTACCGCCACGGCCGCTTGGGCTTGTTCGCGGCCGTCAACGGTGCAACCATCTCCAACGTCACAATCGCTGGCTCCATGAAGTTCGATAACGGTTCGGCTATCGATGCCGGGTCGCTTGCGTGTGCCATCGTCGGCAACCTGTCATTGTCTGGCGTAACGTGCAAAACGAATATCGCGTGCGATGATACGTTTGCCAATGACGTGAACATTGGCGGTATTGCGGGCAGCGTGCTGGCGGCTTCTACGGTTGCGTTTAAGGATAACAGCAAGGCTCAAGCGACCATCGCTGCAACTAAAACGCTTAACGGCAATAGTCGCATTGGCGGCGCCATTGGTTATGCGGGCGATTATGGCTCGTCATTCAATGTTGCGGGCCTCGAAGTCGCCGGATCAATCGAAACTGGCGATTGCGCCGGCGGCAAGATTGCCCAAGTCGGTGGTCTTATCGGCTGCATCGCACAGAGTACCTACAATGCAGGGACAATAGCCAACTCAGCTGATAAGTACGTGAACATTTCGGGCCTTTCGTTCAATTCATTCGAAATGAAAGTCGGCAGGAACGGCGATAAGCTCAATGGCACGGGTGGTTTCTTGGGTTATAGCTGGGGCAACGCGGTCGTAACTATCGGAGATGAGAGCATTAACAAGAATGAAAACTCTTATGCTCTGAAAACGACCAACGCTTCTATAACCGCGACTGCGGATGATTCCAAGGAACTCGGTGGTCTTGTATACGCCGCGAGCGGCCACTGGATTATCAACAACTATGCCATCGATCTCTCGGGCACAACCATTAATGCGGGCGCCGCTCAGACGCTCGGCGTTCTAGTTTGCCGCGGCTGCAAGGTGGATGATAAGACGACATATGGCGTCGAGAGCTACCTAGGCCTGTACTTGGAGGACAGGGCTTATTGGGATACCGCCTATAGGGTGCCCACCGGCGAGGGGGCCATCGTTGCGTCGGGCGTAACGTCCTTCGATGAATGGGTTGGCAGCGGTGTAAAACCAAACAACGGCAGCAAGCTCATGGACGCCGACTGGAACACGGTCGTTTCGCTACACACACAGAAAAACAAGCTGGACATGGACGGCGATTCCACAAAAGACAACAGCTACCATAATCGCTCGTCTTTCGGTCGAAGCCAGAATACGAACGGCAATACCCGCTACTTCTACAACCTCGACATAGCCTCTAAGAGTTGTGAAGGCGGCTTTAGTGGCAGTCAAATCGATACAGCGGAAAAGCTGCTCTTATGGTCTGCTTACCGTTATGCTCCCGAAGGTATTCGTTCGACAATCGTTCCCAATGGCACGACAGGGCTCGATGATTCCATAACCATAACGGGCACAATCGATTTGGCCGGCTACAGCTATTATCCCACTCAGCCGAGCGGAGAGGTGACGGTTGAGAATGCGACCATTACCTTCTGTTACTCCAAGATCAAGGCCGAGCAGAATGGCAACAAGCTAAATTCCGATGCTACCCAGCACGAGAACATGCACTGCGGTCTTTTTCGAACGGTGGCAAACGGCGATCTCACAGTAAAAAACGTCACTTTGCGTGGTACTGTTGGGCCCGTTATTAATGACGGAAAGAGCTCTGAAGACACTGATGGAGCAAGCGGAAGCTCTTCGGGCGCGCTCGTGTGCCGCTACGTGTATGGGTCCAGCGACGGCAATGGCACCAAGATTAGAAAGATCTCAATTGATGGTCTTACGCTCAACAATCTGATTGTCGACGGCGCCAACAGCGCCACGGATGCTAACGCCTATATGCCTCTGCTCATCAACGAGATGCAGAAGTACGTGAGCCTGAACGCGAAGAATATCAAGACTACTGGGTACGCGAGTGACACCAAGGCGGCTACGTCGCTGTTCGGAAAGCTTGGTGTAGGCAGTGAGGCCGATCAGGTGACGGCAAAGTTTGAGCAAATCAGCTTGCCCAGCCAAAAGAACAAAACGATCTTCACCCATGCGAGCCTGCTGGAGAGTTTTGGCTACGGAAGCACGAGCACGGGCTCTGCGGACTACGCCTTTACTAAGGCCGATGCCGATGCCGATGCAGGCAAGGTGACATACGGATCTGAGATTGATGGGAGTACGGAGTACCCGGGCAAGCAGCTTTGGTATTACGACGAAGCGACGTATGGTGCCGTGAGCGGCTATGTGACGGTTGATGGTAAGAAGGACGGTGACGTCAGGCCTTGGTTTGGTGGCTATCTTCCTTATGTTTATAAGGGAAAGGCCACCGAGAGCGGCGTCCAATATCATGAAATTAAAGTCAACCAGCGCATTCCAAAGCTGGTAGAGGGATGCGGCACATATGGCGATCCGTATGCCGTTAAGGACGCGACTGAGATGAACGCCATCGCCAACTACATCAACAACCAAACTGCGCTCGACGGTTGGGAGGTCACCATTGCCGTCAACCAGAGTACGCTCTGTACTCGCCGCAGCGACAATAAAACCGACAATGAGGTTACGTACGTCTATAAGCAGGCGAAAGACACTGGGAAGAAGTGGGAAAAGAAGACCGGCGACACCACTGATCCTTCGGCCACACTTTCCGACGAGATGATGCACCGCTATATCCAAAGCGCGTACTACAGTATTGAACCTACCGGGGGTAATACGATCACCCTCGACGGCGCATCGTTTGGCGGTTTTGGCAACAAAGCCAACCCGTTCCGTGGCGTCATCGTTGGCAACCCTAAAGGTGATAAAAAGGCAACCATCAAGATAGAGAATAACGAGGGTTCGCTTCGCGGCCTTATTCCCTATAGTTACGGCAGCGTGGTGCGCGATCTGAATATTCGCTATGTGAACGCGTCGGCGACTATTACTTATTCTGCCAAGGATGCCGACGGTGTTCCGACGTCGTTCTTCGGTGGCGTTATCGGCTGCATCCTTGGCGGCGATAACATTATCGACGGTGTGGCCGTGAATGGGACAACGCCCGATAACTCCACAACCGGCTTTACGGTTGCTGGTGGCGGAACTAAGCCACATCTTGTTCCCATCGGCGGTTACGTTGGTGCCATTGCGGGCGGCGGTGTGATCTTCCGCAATATGTCAGGGACGTCTTGGCGCGCTGGAACCAGCGACAAGTCTCAGGGTCTTGGAACGGGCAACTTCCGGCAGTACGACAATCCCTACGTTGGTCGTGTGATTGATGGCTATGCCTTTAGCGAGGGCTGCAAAGTCGAAAACGGTAACGCTAACTACAAGATCAACGAGCTCACAAACAAGGGAGCTGCCTGCGTCACTACCACGGGCACCGACAACAAGTATATCGGCACTGATGCCGAGGCACCCGTGACCACGGTGGAAAACGCCCAGGGCCTTTTGGTGCTCTCGGCCATCATTAGCTCGGGTGCGGGTGCTGGAGCGGCACATACTGACTACGCTAATTATGGCGTGTTCCGCGGCTCCAAGGCGTACTGGGGCAGCGATAAGCAGGACCCGGCGATAAACGGCTACCTGTTTGGCAACAAGGAATATGGTAAGGTGCGAAATGCCAGCTACGACTGCGTGGGCAAGCCTGCGAGCGCTTCCGGCGATTTCGAAACCGCCAAAAACGATGACCAGAAGGCCCCGGGCAAACAGGGGTGGCACGGCCCGCTCAACCATGATGACGATGTAAATTCGCCCTACCTGGTGGCGTCCTACGCTGCCGACTACCAAACGGGCTACGTGTGCGCGTCGAAATCGATCGGCATGAGCCTGGAGTTCAAGGAAAATGCCACCTATGATATGACTGGCTACGGCACGGGATACGTGGGTCTCAGCGGCCGTTACTATTCCAATGCTTGCAGCTCGAACGAGGCGTCCACCGATCGCGACCGCATCACGCCGCACGTGGCAACGATCGACGGCAACGGGGCCACCATCACGGTGGGCACCAAAGATGCCACTTACGGCGTCGTCGAATATGCCGATGACGACTATAAGGTCTCGGGCGTGGGCGGCCTATTCAGCACCGTGATGTTCACCTCAACCAATGTGGGGCAGAGCGTCACCGCGAATGACGGCGCTCAGGTCAAAGACCTCACCTTTAGTAACTGCAACGTATCGCTCACGTACAAAGACGCCAACGGTAGCATTGCCTCGGGACCGGCATCGAACGACCTCATCGGCACCGGCCTTTTGGCGGGCGCAACGGCCAACTACGACGGCAACACGCGTGGCGTCTACCGCAACGTACAGATGAAGAACTGCACCGTGTTGGGCGCAAAGAGCGTAGGAGGGCTTCTTGGCAGCTCGGGCCGTACCAGCCGAAGGACGGATAACGACGTGACCTATATGGTCAATTTCGGCTCCGGCACGCAGGCGCCCGCGAATCTCTGTGACTGCTCATACACTGGCCTTAGCGTCACGGGCGAGAAGTACGTTGGCGGCTATGTGGGTGCGATCGCCTCGCCGTGCGGCGTGTGGACAACCGCGGCCACAGGGGTATACGAGAAGACTATTGGCAAAAACTCGACCATAACCGCCACGGGTACAACACCCTACGTGGGCGGCGTGTTCGGTTATACCTCCAGTAACGTATCGGTGAACACCAAAATTGGCATCACGGAAGCCGTCGCATCGAGCACGGCAGTCATCTCTGGGGTAAATGTACTCGCCACCGGGTCGAACACCGATAAGTACATGGGCGCCGGCGGTGTGGTCGGAAGCGCCTATAGAGGCGTTATTTCTATAAGCAACGTGCGCATTGATGCCGGAGGCGATGCCAAGAGCGCCATCATCGGCGATGCCACCGGAACGAACAATAGCATCCGTAATGCGGGCGGCTTGATTGGCGAGGTCACGAGCAGTGGCAGCCCCAACACGTACTGGTTTGAGGACTGTAGCGTCGAGAATATCAACATTGCCGGCACCGACCAATGCTCGGGCGGACTTATCGGCTACTACTTCAGCAATGTGAACATAGCCTGCAACAATATCGCGATTGAGAGCGCCACGATCAAGGGCAGGTGGAGCGGCGGTCTACTTGGCGCGATTAACAGCGGTGCCGACGTCATCAACGTCACCAACACAAAGGTATCTAACACAACGTTTGGCGGAACCTCCAACGGCGGCATTGCGGGCGACGGACGCGGCCAGTTCCATCTGGTAAACGTGCTCATGGACAGCAATACCTACAAATTGGGCTCTAAGCAGGGCGTGCTCTTAGGCGAGGTTGACACAAACGGCTATAGCCTCTCCGCAGCGGGCGTGAACGTAAAGCTCGGCAACGGCAAGACCACGCGTGATCTGCCGCCGATGGTTTACACGACCAATGCGGCCGCCGTAAACATGAAGTCGTATATCGCGTTTGGTGACTATAACGACACACTGGAAGCACCTGACAAGGGGATCACGCTCTACGGCGCGGACAATACCGCCACCACGGCAGCGAGCCCGTATGTGACCACGAGCCCCGTAAGCACGCTGGCGGCGCGTGCCTCCGACAACGACACCACCGATCGCTACCTGTTTGGCGACGGCGCCACCATCGACACCGCGGCGACCGTCCAGAGCGAGGCAGGCACCGGTGTTGCCGATCGCTACACCTACACGAATATCGGCGGCATTAATGACAACGGCGCCTATCAAAATAAGTCGAGCTACGATGCCTCATCCGTGGCCAGTAAGTTCAATTCGAATAATGATACAAGCAGCAACCAAGCCACAGCGGATTTCCCCGTTTTGGTGATCTCTGGCAACGACAACACGACGGTCAAGAGCTATCTAAACATCGTCACGAACGGCGGCTTCTCCGATGCCTGCAGATTGAGTAACGAGAATGGCACCAATCCGCACGTGACGGCCAAAGCAGAGGTTTTCCAACTCAAGGACGGTGTGTTCGTTAAAGACGGTGACGCGTCGAACAATCCCACGCTTCGCGTAGTGAACAATGGCAAGAACAATATGTCGTTTAGCCCAAGCTCCGATTGGGACAACGGCAAAGGTCGCTTTACGCTCCTGACCGTTACCTTTACCGAGGCGGGTCAGAGCTACAACGTTCAGGTGCCGATCATCGTTAAGCGCAAGCTCGAGATCGATTTCACTGCAACGTATGATTACGGCACTCAATTTAAAGAAAAAGACTACGCTAACCTTGGAAAAGATGCACACGTGCTTACGAGCTTTGGCGAGCCGATGACGGGTCTGCTTACCTGGACATACAATTCTGCCAATGGGAAGGAAGTCGACTTTGGCTGGGACAGCTATATGGCTGCTGGCGGCTCGATGAAGGGGCTCGGCAAGAGTATCCTCTTCAATGGTGCCGACGGAAGGTTGCCCCAGGGCACCCAGCTTACGCTCATCGATGCGAACGTTGATGGCAAGGCCGGTGGCAGAGAGTATCACTATACGGTGGGCGAAGGCGGAGCAACGAGCGTTTCCCTGAGCGGAAACGACGGCTTTAAGGATTCTGCGGGCAATCCATATCAGGAGCGATGGCTGAGCGAGATCTTGGGTGTGTCGGCCACGCAGGATGGCGCCGGCACATGGACCGTGTGTGATAACGAGGCAGAGGCGACCGCTAAAGCGAAACTCGATGGCAAGTGGACGCTGTTTAAGGTTGCGGGTGCTGACGTTCCCAGCAACAGTCGCTATACGCTAAAGGTACCCAAGGAGAAGGATACCGGCAGAGAGAAGCGTGCATCGGAGAGCGTCTACCTAGTTGTCAACGTGCCCAAGTCGGGCGACGGCGTGACGCAAGCTAGTATCAACGGTTTTACGGCTTCGTCTATTGACTCGAATTCTTCGGGTGGCCGCATATCTTGGAATCTGCATCATGTTTTACGCACCGATGGCAGCGACGATATTCAAAACAGTACGGCATCGACATACAGCATCTTGTCCAATTATGAGCAGAATGTAGTCGACAAAAAAGATGGGGCGTGCATTCCGGTTTCGAAGTCGGAGGACGGTGCCGCCTACGTTCTTTCTCTCGATGTCATGGATACGGTTACGTTTAGCCCGAGCCAATACTATACAGAGAGCGACCATCTGTTCTATCAGCTCGATACATCGCTGTGTCGCTATGGCGCCAACAACAACCTAATGGGAGTAGGCAGTTTCCCGAGCGGAACTTCGGCAATTGCGAAGTTCTATGTTGCCATCGGCAATCAGAACTACAGGTGGAGTGGCAGCGATTGGGAGCCGTATGACGCTTCGACGCCTGCGTTTACACAGATTGTGACGGATACGGGTGATGACTCACTGAGGCTCACGCTCGACCATGACCTTGCCGGAATCCGCAAGCGTGCAGCGGGCGGATCCTTTACCGTGCGTACGGTAGTGGAAGAGATTCGCCTTACGCCGGACGGCTGCAACAAGGTTATCTCCCTGTCCAAGCAGTCTGGCGAGGACGCCTGTACCAAGATGTCCTATACCGCCAAGCTTTCGACGCGTAAGGAAGGCCTTAATACCTCGAGCCTGACGCAGACGAAGCGCGGTAACGTCGGGTACTATCGCATGGACACGGGTGATACGACCATTACGCTTTCTGCGCCAGATAAGTCGCAGCTTGGCATTAACGTGGACGACCTGCGTCCGATCGCGAATGGCACGATTGGTCTGGGTGCCACGTATGAACTGGGTGGACTCAGCAACGCCGCCGAGGCAATTGCGAACGCAGACTCTGTTGTGTACACGCTCTCGCTTCAGCGCCGCGGAACCGACGGCACGTATGAGAGCGTAACGGATGATATCTCAAACTACGTAACAGTGACGGAGAGTAAGCTTGCCGCGGTCGCTCCCTCCGGTAGCACGATCACCTTCACTGACTCGAAGGAGAACGGCAAGTTCAAAACGAAGAACGGTAATACGACGTTTAGCCTGCCCTTTACCGTTAAGGTCAACACGCAGGTTGAACAGCGTGAGCAGTTCTACGCGAACTATCGCTTGGTGATGACAGCGAGCCTGGTTAAGGGTGACGTGGCGAGCGCAACGCCTCAATCGCCCGACTATGTGACCTATACGCTCACGAGGGTGAACCTCAACGGCATCGACCACTAGTTCCGAAGCCAACTGGCTTCGCAAAGGGGGCGGCAACCACCCGGTTGCCGCCCCTTTTCTTGTTCTCCTGGCCTGCTGCTGCCCCAGCTTCCCACCTAGCTTTCCAGCTTTCCACCTTAGGTGGTAAGTTAAGTGGAAAGCTGGAAAGCTAGGTGGAAAGCTGGAAAGTAAGTGGAAAGTTGACATGTAGGTGCGGGCTGAAGAGGGGTTAATAATTACACAAACCATACCAGCCAAACAAAAAGATACCAATCTGGTTGGTAAAACACCGTCAATGAGCCGCGAGCTAACTAGCTGCGTAAATAAAACCTAAAGAACTGTTGCAAATTAATGGCAAATGCCCAGATGCCGCCGTGCGATTTTCAATTAACTGTTACGCGCAAACAGCAAAATGCTACTATCTAACATGCACGTAAGAAAGCAGATTAACGGTTAAGGCTAAGAAGTGGCAGGTATGTCGGAAGCAACAAGGACTCGCACGCATGCGCCCGAGGTTAGGCAGCGCGCCGTCGAGGTCCTCCAAGAGGGGGTCGGTCATCGCGCCCTCGCCGCGGAGCTCTGCATTCCCCAGGCCACGGCTCGTCAGTGGGCCCGCGCATATGCCGTGGGCGGTGCCAACGCCGTTCTCAACGCCGGTTCGCATCATCACACCTATTCGTACGAAGTTAAGCTCGCCGTGGTCAAGGACCGCTTGGAAAACGGCTTAACGGTTCGCGAGGCCATGATCAAGCACAAGATTCCTAGCGAGTCTTCGGTCAAGGCTTGGTGCCGTCAGTACCGCGAGAGCGGTGAGTCCGCACTGGTCGATAAGCCGCGCGGTCGCAAGCCGCGCGTTAAAAAGGCGGAATAGCAAACGGGATGGTGCACCCACAGGGGCGCATTTTTCTTGCCGCCCCTCTGCTCCAATGCGGGCGTGCCCTTACCCCGTACGCCTAAAACTCCCCAGTTGACCGAAAACCCGCCGCCGCTACTCCTCAATTGAGCTATAACGTTAAACAATTGCAGCGTTTTAGCATGGGGGAGTGATGGTATGACGCTACTGTATTTCCTTACCCTGTTTCCGCTGGTACCGGCGCTGGGCATGCTGCTCGCGCGCGGTGACCGCGTCCGCGATGCGGCGGGGCTCACAGGCTCCGGCATTATTATGGCGGTGACAGTTGTAGTCGCCGTCATGTTTTTTGGCACGGGTCCGCAGAGCTTTGAGGTTGCCCCCGGCACCTCGCATGTGCTCTCGATCATCAGTTCCGTTATCGACGTCATCCTGTGCGCTGTCATCCTGTACAACGCGTACAAATATAGGAACGCGCTCACCACGGTGCTCGGCATAGTCCAGCTGGTGGGCTCGCTCGCCTTTGCAGCCATGACGCTGCCCGCGGCCGAAGCCGTCACGGCAACGCCACTCTACCTGGACTACATGAGCGTGATCATGGTCCTCGCCGTCGGCATCGTTGGCAGTCTAATCTGCTTGTATGCCCTGGGCTACATGAAGGACTTCCAGGCCCATGACGAGCACGAGGCCGCGCTGCGCGGGCAGACCGCGCCCGACCGTCGCCCGCAGTTCCTGGCGCTCATGTTCCTGTTCCTCTCGGCCATGTTCGTCATCGTGACGAGCGACAACCTTGAGTGGCTGTTCTGCGGCTGGGAAATCACCACCGTGTGTTCGTTCCTTATGATTGGCTACACGCGTACGCCCGAGGCCATCAAGAACGCCTTTACCCAAATCATCCTCAACATGCTGGGCGGCATCGCGTTTTTGGCCGGACTTATGTATCTGCACGTTAACGGCATGCCGCTGACCATCTCGGGCATGATCGAGCTTTCCGGCACCGGAACCGCGCAGTCCGCGCTGCTGGTGATGCCGGTCATCCTGTTGTCGCTCGCCGCGCTCACCAAGGCCGCACAGATGCCGTTCCACACTTGGCTGTTGGGTGCCATGGTTGCACCCACTCCCACGAGCGCCCTGCTGCACTCGTCAACCATGGTCAAAGCCGGCGTGTTCCTGATGGTCAAGCTGAGCCCACTCTATGCCATCTACCCCGTGACCGGCTTTATGGTCACGAGTGTGGGTGCCATCACGTTTTTGCTCGCTGCACTCATGGCCATCTCGCAGAGCAACGCCAAACGCGTGCTCGCGTACTCCACCATTTCCAACTTGGGCCTCATCAGTGCCTGCTTGGGTGTCGGCGCGCCCGAGGCCGTATGGGCGGCCATCTTCCTGATCTTGTTCCACACGGTGGCCAAGTCGCTGCTGTTCCTGTGCGTGGGCACGGCCGAGCATCATATCGGCAGCCGCAATATC
This sequence comes from Collinsella sp., assembly GCA_019419425.1. Lineage (GTDB taxonomy): Bacteria > Actinomycetota > Coriobacteriia > Coriobacteriales > Coriobacteriaceae > Collinsella. Next base: position 20,232 of record DXZZ01000025.1, read on the forward strand.
GAGGACATGGACGGCATGTTCAGCCGCATGCCGCACCTGACGCGTCTGATGATGCTGGGCATTATGGGCATGTTTGTGGCGCCGTTTGGCATGCTCGTGTCCAAGTGGGGCGCCCTGGTGGCGTTTGCGCAGACCGGCAACGTGCTCATGATCATGGTGCTTGCCTTTGGCTCGGCCGCGACGTTTTACTTCTGGGGCAAGTGGCTTGCCAAGCTTTCGGGCGTCGACCCCACGGCTCAAAACGTTGAGGTCAATGTCCATAAGACCGAATGGATGGCCCTCAACACCATCGCCGCGCTGCTGATTCTGTGCTGCGTGGCGTTTCCGGTTATCTCGAGCGGTCTGGTGTCGCCTTACTTGGCCATGGTGTTTGGCCGCGTGCCGTACGTTATTGGCAAGGACGCCATGTATCTGATGGTGGTTATCGTGGCTTTTATCGCCGTGGTGCTGCTGACGTCATTCCGCGTGAGCAACAAACCGCACGTCAACGTGTACCTTTCGGGCGTGGGAACCGACAAATATCGCCATTTCCGCGGCTCGATGGGACACGAGGTGAAGGCCGAAAAGCGCAATTGGTACTCGGAGGACGCCCTTGGCGAGAAGCGTATTGGCCCCGCGGGTAGCGTCGTATGCTGCAGCATTATCTTGTTTGCGCTGCTGTGTTGCGCATGGATTGGGCCCGAGCGGCTTGCCATGAGCGCGCCCTCGGTGCTGCGCGGCAAGTATTTCGAAGGTTCGGGCGTCGTGGGCATCTTTATTGGCACCGTGGCGTTTGCCTTGCTGGCGCCGCTTGCGGGCGGCTTGATCGACGGCATCGACCGCAAACTTTCGGCTCGCATGCAGGGCCGCGTGGGCCCGCGCCTGCTGCAGCCCTTCTACGACGTTGCCAAGCTGCTGCGCAAGGCCCCTGCCAGCGTAAACACCATGGACGATACCTATATGGCGTGCGCGCTCATCTTTACCGTCGTGGGCGGCGGTATCTTTGTGTCGGGCTCCAACACGCTGCTGTGCGCTTTTATGGTTACGCTCGCCGCGATCTTTGTGGTGCTGGCGTCCGCCTCGACGCAAAGCCCGTTTGCCCAGGTCGGTGCCGACCGCGAGTTGCTGCAGGTCATGAGCTACGAGCCCGCCGTTCTGCTGATGAGCGTGGGCCTGTACCTTGCCACCGATAGCTTTGATTCCATCGCCGTGACCGGACAGTCGGCGCCCATCATCGTGTACAGCGCGCCCATTTTCCTCGCACTGCTCGCGGTGCTTACCATCAAACTGCGCAAGTCGCCGTTTGACCTTTCGTACTCGCATCACGCGCATCAGGAGATTGTCCAGGGCGTCGCCACCGAGATGAGCGGCGGCACGCTGGCCAAGATGACCCTTATGCACTGGTGCGAGACCGTGCTGTTTTTGATGTGGGTCGGCATGTTCTTTGTTTGGGATAACCCCTTGAGCTGGCTGGTTGCCCTGGTCGTGATGGCCGCGACGTATTTTGTCGAGGTGCTGATCGACAACACCTTCGCACGCAGCACCTGGCGCAGCTGCTTTAAGCTCGGCTGGGGCGTGGCGCTGGTGTTTGGCCTGCTCAACCTTATGCCCATCCTCGTCGACGTGTTTATTTAGGAGGCGGCATCCATGGATCATAAAATGTCGCGCTCGCCGTGGGTTATTCATTACGACGGCTCGAGCTGCAACGGATGCGATATCGAGGTGCTGGCCTCGCTCACGCCGCTGTTCGATGCGGAGCGCTTTGGCGTGGTCAACACCGGCAACCCCAAGCATGCGGATATCTTTTTGGTGACGGGGTCGGTCAATGCCCAGAACCTGCCCGTCGTGCG
>DXZZ01000026.1:0-21493 GCA_019419425.1 Collinsella sp.
AAGGTTGGCTATGCGCGTGCCGGGCGTATTATGGACATGCTGGAAGAAAAGGGTGTCGTCGGCCCGCCCGACGGTTCTAAGCCGCGCGAGGTCCTGTTGGACGAGGAGGGGCTTGCCGCGCTGGAATCTGTCGACGCCGAGATGGCACGTGAAGATCGTGAGTTTGGAGGATTCTGATGGCTGCACGCTTTGGTGACATGCTGCTCGAGCAGCGTCGCCGAATGGGCCTTTCCATTCAGCAGGTCGCCAACACCATCAAAATCAGGCCGCAGATCATCGAGTTTTTCGAGACCGGTAACTTTGCTTCGATGCCGCCGCGCGGCTATGCGCAGGGCATGATTTCGAGCTATGCTCGCTTTTTGGGCCTCAATCCGCGCGAGGTCGTCAATGCCTACTTTGACGAGCTGATGGCATACGAGCGCGAGACGTCGCAGCAGGGCGGTCGTTTTCAGGACGCCGCCGGCTACGTCAATTCGCGTTCCTCAGTCGATAACGGGCGCTTCCTGATGGTTCAGGGCGGTCGTTCGACCCGCTATGGACAGCGTCCTCAGCAGGCCGGTTATATTACCGAGACGGGTTCGGGCGAGGAGATTCGCTCGCAGCGTGACCGGTTCCGCAGTACGCCGATGCCCGAGGACCGTGCACTTCCCGCTGCCCGCGGCGTGGCGCGTGACCCTCGTGCCGGCTACGGCGACGGCGGCTATTCCGATCGCGGTCACCGTGGTATCTCCACCGGACGCTCTCGCAGTGGCTATGCGGACGCCGATACCACGCAGGTGACGCCGCGTCTTCGCTCTCAACCACAGCCGTATGGCCAGCGCTCTTCGGCTCCGCGTGCGGGCCAGCGTGGCTATCAAGGCCGCGGTGAACTTGCGCCCCGCTCGGGTCAGCGCGGCCTTCAGGGCCAGGGTGGCTATCGTGGCCGTTCCGATAGCAATCGTGGTCGTATGCCTCAGGGAGGTGGCCGCAGCAGTTCCAGTCGTGGACGCGGCGGATCTCGTACTCCTCAAAACAACGGGCTCGATCCGCGTATCGTCTACGCTGGCATCGGTGCCGTGGCGTTGCTGCTGATCGTGCTCATCGTGGTACTTCTGCGCGGCTGCGCATCTTCGACGCCCGAAACCACGCCCGAGACGCCTGCTGCTACCAAGACGACGACCAAGAAGTCTTCTAAGAAGACCGAAACGGTCGACGAGGACGAAGACACCGATGAGGCGACGGATGAGTCGACCGGTTCGGACGCCACCAAGACGACGGCTAAAAAGGAAGAGAACGAGGCAACGAAGGTCAAGGTCTCCGTTGCCAAGGGAAAGACCGCGTGGATTGAGGTCAAGGTCGACGGAAAGTCGGTCTATGGCGCCCAGGCGACTGGCCCCTTTGAGCAGGAGTACACGCCCGAGTCCTCGATCGAGATCACCACGTCCAAGCCTTCCGATGTCACCGTTACCAAGAATGGCGAAAAGGTCCGTTACGATACCAAGACTTCGGGCGTGGCGCGTGTGACGATCACCGTTCCCAAGAAGGAGACGACCTATTCCGAGAATGGTGAAAGTTCTGATGGTGCCGACACCACCGACGGTACCGATACCACCGACGGCACCGATGCCCAGTCCACGGATGGCGCCGATGCCGCAACTGACGGTCAGACGCCCACCGATTCTACCGACTATTCGTACGATAGCTATTAAGCCGCTCGTACGCGAAAGGAAACATCATGGCTAAAGATTCCAGCTTCGACGTCGTGTCCGAGGTCAATATGCAAGAGGTCGACAACGCCTTCCAGCAGACCACGCGCGAGATTTCCCAGCGCTATGACCTGAAGGATTCCGGCGCCACGATTGAGCTTTCGAAGGGCGACAAGCTCTTTACGATCAACGCCCCGGCCGACTTTGTCTCCAAGCAGATCATCGATGTCCTGAGCTCCAAGCTCATCAAGCGCGGCATCGACCTCAAGGCTGTTTCGTGGGATGCTCCGCAGGCGGCATCGGGCGGCACCGTGCGCGTGCTCGGCCATATCGTCGAGGGTATCGACCAGGCGACCGCCAAGAAGATCAACAAGGACATCAAGGACCAAAAGCTCAAGGTCAAGGTGACCATCGAAGCTGACAAGCTGCGTGTTTCCTCTGCTTCGAAGGACGCGTTGCAGACCGTGATTCAGTTCCTGCGCGACCAGGACTACGGCCAGCCGCTGCAGTTCACCAACTACCGCTAATATCATTCGAAAGGACCGCTCTCCAACATGGATACACCGTTGGGCTCCGTGCTCTACATCACCCTCGGGTGCGCCAAGAACGAGGTCGATACCGACCGCATGCGTTCTCTTTTGACCGCCGCAGGCTACGAGGAGGCATTCGACCCGCAGGAGGCCGATATCGCCATCGTCAATACGTGCTCGTTCCTCGCCTCCGCAACGTCCGAGAGCATCGAGACCACGCTCGAGCTCGCCAACGAGGTGCAGGACGGCGTTCGTTCTTGCCCCATCGTCATGTGCGGCTGTGTGCCGTCGCGCTATGGCGACGACCTGCCTGACGAGCTGCCCGAGGTCGCTGCCTTTGTGAAGGCCGACGAGGAAGACGGCATCGTGGCAGTCATCGATGGCGTGCTGGGTGTCGAGCGTGAGATCGCGGCCTATATCCCTCAGGTCAAGCGTACCGTCGAGGGTGCCGTTGCCTACGTCAAGATTTCCGATGGCTGCAATCGTTTTTGCAGCTTCTGCATGATCCCCTATATTCGCGGTCGTTATCACTCGCGCAATGCCGAGAGCATTATTTCTGAGGTGCGCGACCTGGTTGCCGGTGGCGTGCGCGAGATCGTGCTGATCGGCCAGGACACGGGCATCTGGGGCACCGACTTTGCGGATGAGGACGTCGCCGAGGGCTCGCCGCGCAATCTGGCGCAGCTGCTGCGTGCCGTCGCCGAGGCCGTGCGCCCGCAGAACGTCTGGGTCCGCGTGCTCTACCTGCAGCCCGAGGGCATGACCGATGAGCTCATCGAGACGATTCGCGATACGCCCGAGGTGCTTCCCTATATCGATATCCCCGTGCAGCACTGCGACGCGCGCATTCTCAAGGCTATGCGCCGTTCTGGTTCGCGCCAGGAGCTCGAGGACCTGTTCCGCGATCTGCGTGAGCGTATCCCCGGCATCGTGATCCGTTCCACGGCCATGGTCGGCTTCCCGACCGAGACCGACGACGAGTTCCGCGACCTTATCGACTTTATGGACACCGTCGGCTTTGACTACACGAGCGTCTTTGCCTACTCGCAGGAGGAGGGCAGCCTGGCCGCTAAGATGGAGGGTCAGGTCGACGAAGAGGTCAAGCTCGAGCGCGCCCAGGAGGCCATGGACCTGGCTGAGTCGCTCGGTTTTGCCGCCACCGCCGCACATGTGGGCGAGCGCGCCCAGGTGATCGTCGACGGTATCGAAGAAACCGAGGACGGCGCCGAGCTGATCGGCCATGCCTGGTTCCAGGCGCCCGATTCCGATGGCGCGGTGCATCTGGACGCCAGCGAGGCGTCCGTGGGTGATATTCTGACCGTCGAGTTTACCGATAGCTTCTGCTATGAGCTTATCGGACATGTTGTGGAGTAGGAGAGCGTCGTGGCAAACGAGAGCAATAAGGAACTGACGAGTGTTTGGACGCCCGCCAACATCGTGACGTGCGTGCGCATCGTCTTTATCCCGGTGTTCATGATCGTGTCGGCGCTGTCTCACACGAGCGTTGCCGGTACGGACTGGAGCACCTTCGACGGCCCGCTCGCCGCCGCCGCCTTTATTCTGTACGTTATCCTGTCGTGCACCGATAAGGTCGACGGCTATCTGGCGCGCTCGCGCAACGAGATCACCGACTTCGGTAAGTTTTTGGACCCCATCGCCGACAAGCTACTCGTGTTCTCGGCCCTGCTGCTGTTCCTCGATTTTGGCGCGGTGACCGTGTGGTCCGTGTTCATTATCTTGTTCCGCGAGCTGTTGGTGAGCGCCCTTCGCATGGTCGCGAGTGCGGCCGGTGTGGTCATTGCCGCCGATAAGCTCGGCAAGTACAAGACGGCGACCACGATGGTCTCCATCTGCGGCTACCTGTGCGTCTTTGCGATGACCGGCCTCCAGTTGGGGCCTGCGGAGCTGCTGCTCGGTGTCTATGGCGTTTCACGCTTCCTGTACGCTGTTGCCGTTGTCCTGACCGTTATCTCGGGCGCCCAGTACTTCTGGAACTGCCGCAAGATCGTCTTTTCGGTCTAGGTCCTGGTGGGTATGGCGGACTCTTTTGAGCAGATTTCCGCACATAACGAGGAGCTGGCGCGCGATATTGTCGAGCGCGCGAGCGCTCGGGGCGTGACGGTTTCTACGGCTGAGTCGCTGACGGCGGGTATGATCGCCTCGACGATTGCCGATATCCCGGGCGCCTCGGCGGTGCTGCGCGGCGGTGCGGTGACCTATTGCGATGAGATCAAGCATCGTGTTCTGGGTGTTGAGCAGGAGACGCTCGATCGGTTTAGCGCCGTGTCGCACCAGACGGCGCGCGAGATGGCCGCGGGCTCGCTGGACCTCTATCAGAGCGATGTGGCCGTGAGCGCAACGGGCTACGCTGGGCCCGGTGGTGGCACCGAGCAAGACCCCGCCGGCACGTTCTATATTGGCTGGGCGTATCGCGTGGCTGATGGGGAAGTGCCGATCGTGGACTCTGTGCGTTGCCACTATGAGGGCGACCGTTCGTGTGTTCGTGCCCATGCGGTCACGGAGGCATTGGGACGCATTGCCCTTGTGCTCAACTCTATGGAATAGGCGTGTTTTAAGGGGCCTTAGGGCCCCTTAATTGTGGAGATGGGGACCTCTGACGAATTTAGCTTTTGTGCTGGTCATAGGTGTATTATCTCCTTCCTTGTTTTTATTTGGCCCTATGTGGTCAAGCATTTGGACAGTGTTTGGTCGGCGTTTGGTTGGGTTTTGGAAAGACTGCCTGCATATGATTGGTCTGAACGGTTGACCACGAACAGCCGTTCGTTTATTATCGATGCAGGTTGTTAAGAGGAGGGCTATTCATGGCCAAGAATTCAGGTCCCGTACGTACCGTCCATGCACCCACGACGGGCAAAGAGCGCGAAGAGATGATCGCCACCACCAAGGCCGAGATCGAGAAGAAGTTCGGTCAAGGTTCCATCATGAGGTATGGTGACGGCGGCCCCGAGCTCGAGGTCGAGGCCATCCCCACGGGTGCTCTGGCGCTCGATGCCGCTCTGGGTATCGGCGGTGTGCCGCGCGGCCGTATCGTCGAGATTTACGGTCCCGAGTCCTCCGGTAAGACGACGCTTTCGCTCGAGATCTTGGCCGAGGCCCAGGCAATGGGTGGCGTCGTGGCGTTTATCGATGCCGAGCACGCGCTCGATCCCACGTATGCCGCGCGCATTGGCGTGGATATCGACGAGGTATTGATTTCCCAGCCCGATACGGGTGAGCAGGCGCTCGAGATTGTTGACATGCTCGTGCGTTCCGGCGCCATCGATGCCATCGTCGTCGACTCCGTCGCCGCGCTGACCCCGCGTGCCGAGATCGAGGGAGAGATCGGCGATACCACGGTCGGTTTGCAAGCTCGCCTGATGAGTCAGGCGCTCCGCAAGCTCGCCGGCTCGCTGTCCAAGTCCAATACGACATGCATCTTCATCAACCAGCTGCGAGAGAAGATCGGCGTCATGTTCGGCAACCCCGAGACCACGACGGGCGGCCGTGCCCTTAAGTTCTTCTCTTCGGTGCGTATCGACATTCGCCGCATCGACAGCATTAAGCTTAAGGATGAGGTTATCGGTAACCGCGTGCGCGCCAAGGTCGTTAAGAACAAGGTGGCCGCTCCGTTCCGTTCTGCTGAGTTCGACATCATGTACGGTACGGGCATCTCTAAGGAGGGCTCGATTCTGGACATGGCTGTCGAGTGCGGCATCTGCAAGAAGATGGGCTCCTGGTTCGCCTATGGCGAGGACAAGCTCGGCAACGGTCGCGAGGCCGCCAAGGCGTTCCTGCGCGAACACCCCGATTGCGCCGACGAGATTGAGCATAAGGTTCGCCTTGCCTGCGGGCTTGAGTTTGATGACGATGCTCCGTCCGAGGTCGAGCTGACCGATCAGCCTGCGCCTGAGGAGTTTGACGAGCTTTACGCCATCGATGGTTCCGCCATGCTCGATGATGACGACGAGTAGCGGTTACGCTCATGTCGTATACGGTGACCGAGGCCACGGTCGTCTTTCCCGATAAGAAGGCGGCCTCCTCGTTCTCGAGCGGCTATGCGTCCAAAAAGCCTTGCGCACATATCGATTGTGAGCTTGAGGGCGGTTTTGAGCGGTCCATTTGGATCCCCGTGCGGGTCGCGCGGCTGTATGTCAAAAACCGCCCCGATCTTCCCTGTGATTGGGATAACTTTCGTGATGCTGTGCAGCTCATCGAGCGTAAATGTGCGCTTACCATGGTGACCGAGATGTTATCGCGCCGCGACCATGCGACGGGTGAGGTCCGTGACAAGCTGGCTCGCTACGGCTTTCACCAGCCCGCTATCGATTTCGCGGTCGAGCGCGCCGCCGAGTATCGCTTTTTAGACGAGAACCGCTTTTGCTCGTACTTTATCGAGGAACGAAAGCGGCGTGGTTGGGGACAGCGTAAAATCGAGACCGAGCTTAAGCGCCGTCATGTCGTGCTCGATGACATTCCCGGTTATCCCGAGGATTATTTTGCCGTCGAAGACGATTTGGCGCGTGCGTCAGCCCTGCTCGCCAAGCGGCGTGTTCCAGAGACGCGCGGATTCGAAAAACTGGTTCGGTTTTTGATGGGCAAGGGCTTCACGTATCACATTGCCGCCGATGCCGTTAAGGCACGTCTCGATGCCGAACGTGAGGAATGTGCGGTTTAGGCGTATGCGTTTTGTGGCCCTGCCGTTCACCGCGTTTTAGCCGCCGTGCTGGGGCCATTTATTTGACAGTTGTTGTGGTTCAACGTACGATAAACACTGTCATTTGCTTTGTGATATGTGCTCATCTGTTATGAGTTTGTTTATATGTTTATCTGTATCCGACCCGCATAAGCTGCGCCCATATTACTCAAATGTCGCGAGCCGTTCGTAAGGATGGTTCGCTTTGTTGTGTAACGAATCCATAAAAAGGAGTGAGCATGCCTATCATCGCAGCGCTCGTTGGCATCGTTTTGGGTGCCATCGCCGCCATTGCCTACATGCGCACCGCCAAGCAGGGTAGTCTTCACGAGGCCGACGAAAAAATCCAGTCGGCACACGCACAGGCTGAGTCTCTGATCGGTGATGCTAAGCGTCAGGCCGAGACCCTCAAAAAAGAGGCTCTACTCGAGGCTAAAGAGGAGATCATCAAGAACAAGCAGGCCGCCGAGGCCGAGGACAAGCAGCGTAAGAACGAAATTCGTACGCTCGAGAACCGCGTGATGCAGCGCGAGGAATCCCTCGATCGCCGCAACGACGCTCTCGACAAGCGCGAGCATCAGCTGTCCAGCCAGGCCGGTCAGGTCGAGAAGCGCTCCCGTGAGCTCGAGGAGCTCTGCGCAAAGCAGACCTCCGAGCTCGAGCGTATCGCCGACCTTACCCGCGAGGACGCCCACAAGGAGCTCCTCGATAAGGTTCGCGGCGAGGTCACCCACGAGGCCGCCACGATCATTCGCGAGTCCGAGCAGCAGGTTCGCGCTGAGTGCCACAAGACCGCCCAGGAGATTCTGTCCCTGGCGATTCAGCGCTGCGCTGCCGACCACACTGCCGAGGTTACCGTCACCTCCGTGCACATTCCCTCTGATGACCTCAAGGGCCGAATCATCGGTCGCGAGGGTCGCAACATCCGGACCTTCGAGCAGGTTTCCGGCGTCAACCTCGTGATCGACGACACGCCCGAGACCGTCGTTCTTTCGAGCTTCGACCCGGTCCGTCGTGAGACCGCCCGTGTCGCCCTCGAGAACCTCATCGCCGACGGCCGCATTCACCCTGCCCGTATCGAGGAGATGTATCACAAGGCCGCCGACCTGGTTCAGCAGCGCGTGCGCGAGGCTGGCGAGCAGGCTGCCTTCGATACCGGTATCCACGACCTGCACCCCGAGATCGTCAAGACCCTTGGTGCCCTGCGCTACCGTACCTCGTTTGGTCAGAACGTGCTTCAGCATTCCCTCGAGGTCTCTGATCTGTGCGGCGTGATGGCTTCCGAGCTTGGCCTGGACGTTGTGACTGCCAAGCGCGCCGGCCTGCTGCACGACCTGGGCAAGGCAATCGACCATGACGTCGAGGGCCCGCATGCCGTCATCGGCGCCGAGCTGGCCCGCCGTTATGGCGAGAAGCCCGTTATCGTCCACGCTATTGAGGCTCACCATGCCGATGTCGACCCCAACACGGTGCTCGATGTCCTGGTGCAGGCCGCCGATGCTGTCTCTGCCTCTCGCCCCGGTGCCCGTCGCGAGTCTGCCGAGAACTACATCAAGCGTCTTGAGAAGCTCGAGGAGATCGCCAACTCCCATGACGGCGTCGAACGTACCTATGCCATGCAGGCCGGTCGCGAGGTCCACGTCATGGTCCAGCCGGACAAGATCTCCGATGCCCAGTCCACGGTCCTGGCTCACGATATCGCCCATCAGATCGAGGAAGAGATGGAGTATCCCGGTCAGGTGCGCGTCGTCGTGATTCGCGAGAGCCGCGCTGTCGATATCGCTAAATAACATGAGCGACGCGAACGAGCTCATCTCATTTATCGCGTCGATGTCGGGGGAGGGCAACCTTCGCGTCGAGGAGAACCTTGGCGAGGGGTATGTCCGCCTCCGCGTTTCGGAGGCCGAGCGGCGCCAGGCTAAGCACGACATTCAGCATGTCGAGGACATCGTCATCGAAATGCTCCGTAATGCTCGCGATGCCGGCGCCGACAAGGTCTATCTCGCCACGACCAAGGAAGATGGCGTCCGCACGCTTGTCTTTCTGGATAACGGTTCTGGCGTTCCGCAGGATATGCAAGAGCGAATCTTTGATGCCCGCGTTACCTCCAAGCTCGAGAGCATGAAGATGGACCGTTGGGGCGTTCACGGTCGTGGCATGGCATTGTTTTCGATTAAGCAGAACACCGACGAGGCCCGTGTGGTCACGTCCGGCGTCGATCTTGGTTCAGCCTTCAAGGTGAGCGTTGCGGCCGACCGCCTCAGTGAGCGTGCCGATCAGTCCAGCTGGCCCCAGGCCGTCAAGGATGAGGACGGACGTTATGTCTGCGCTCGCGGTCCACATAATATTATTCGCGCTGCTTGTGAGTTTGCGCTCGAGGAGTTGCGTGGTTGCGATGTCTATCTCGGTTCTCCGTCTGAGATTGCCGCGACCCTTTATGCTCAAGCGTCAAGTCGGCTCGATACGTCTCGTCTCCTGTTCATTGATGACGAGAGCGAGCTTCCGGTTGTCGATCGTTTAGGCCTTGCTTCTGATGCCGAGGACTTTATCCGTATTTGTTCGGGTTTGGGTCTTGAGATGTCCGAGCGCACGGCCCATCGCATTTTGGCAGGGCAGATTAAGCCCGTTCGCGGTGTGACCGCGCGTCTGCTGCGCGAGCGTGATTCGTCCTCGCATGCGGCGGCTCCTGTCGATCTCGCGAAGGATCGTCGCGGGCTACGTATTGCCAAGGATGACATGGCACAGTTTTCGCGCGCTGTGGAACGCGACTTTAATGACCTTGCCACCCGGTACTATCTCAACCTTTGCGGCGACCCAAAGATCCGTGTTTCGCGTGATCGAATCACCGTGACCTTTGATCTTGCCAAAGAGGAATAGTGCCTTTACCGAGTCCACTCGGTACGATACAGTTATTGCAGTTAAAACGTACTTTTAAATGCAGGAGTTTCTTCATGGATTGCCTGAAGGTATCAAGCAAATCATCGCCCGCGTCCGTTGCCGGCGCCATCGCCGGCATGGTCAAGGATGGTGTACCCGTCAACATCCAGTGTGTCGGCGCCGGTGCCGTCAACCAGGCTATTAAGGCCGTTGCTATCGCGCGCGGTTTTTTGATTCCAACCGGTTTTGATATTTCCTGCGCGCCCGTGTTCTCCGACATCCTCATTAACGGGGAGTCGCGCACGGCCATCCGCCTTTCTATCTACGTTCACCAGATCAATCGAGCTGCTATGGATAACGTCGTCATGGATGATGTTAAGCCTGTGGCATAGCTTCTGCTTGCCTTGTTTCGCTCCCCATCGTTAGGACTTATGCACATGGACCAGCGTTCCGTACGCGATATTCTTGCCGGTAAAACCTACTTTATCCGCACCTTTGGCTGCCAGATGAATCAGCACGACTCCGAGCGTGTGAGCGGTCTGCTTGATTCGTATGGCTGCCTCATGGCGCTCGATCCCGCGCATGCCGATATCGTTGTCTTCATGACGTGCTGCGTGCGCGAGGCCGCCGATACTCGCCTGTACGGTCAGTGCAATTCCTGCAAAAGCCTGCCGCCTTCGCCTTCGGGCAAGCGCGTGGTTGCCGTTGGCGGTTGCATCGCGCAGCGCGATGGCGAGGGCCTGCTCACCAACGTCGATAACGTCAATGTCATCTTTGGCACGCATTCCATTGCACATGTGGCCGAGCTCATTGCCGAGGCGTTCCTTGATGGTAAGCGTCATATCCGCACCAATGAGCATGAGGATACGGACGCCATGAGCATGCCGTGGCATCGCGAGACCCAGTATCACGCCTGGGTGCCCATCATGACAGGCTGCAATAATTTCTGCACCTATTGCATCGTGCCGTACGTACGCGGTCGCGAAAAGAGCCGCCCCTTCGAGGAGATTGTCGACGAGGTGACCGGTCTGGTGCGCCAGGGCGTGCGTGAGATTACGCTGCTGGGCCAAAACGTTAACTCATATGGTCGCGATCTGTTTGGCAAGCCGCGTTTTGCCGATTTGCTGCGTGCCGTGGGCGATACGGGCGTGGAGCGCATCTTCTTTACGTCTTCGCATCCTAAGGACCTGCTGCCCGAGACCATCGACGCCATGGCCGAGACACCTGCCGTAATGCCGCAACTGCACCTGGCCGTCCAGTCAGGTTCGACGCGGATCCTCAAAGAGATGAATCGCCGTTATACACGCGAGGACTATCTGGGCCTGGTCGATCGCATTCGCAACCGCATGCCCGATATCGCGCTCTCGACCGACATTATCGTTGGCTTCCCGGGCGAGACTGAAGAAGACTTTGAGCAGACGCTCTCGCTTGCCGAGACGGTCCGCTATGCTCAGGCCTATACCTTCATCTATTCCAAGCGTGCCGGTACCCCGGCCGCCGAGATTGACGATCCTACGCCGCATGAGGTTATTCTCGAGCGTTTCAACCGCCTGGTTAAGGTTATCGAGACCACGGCACACGAGTATAACCAGGGTGCGCTTCATACTGTGGTTCCGGCGCTCATTGAGGGAACGAGTAAAAAGAACGACGCGGTCCTGCTGGGCAAGAGTCCCAAGAATCAGACTGTGCACGCGCCTATCCCCGAGGGTTACAGCATCGATCAGCTTGTTGGCAAGATCGTTGATGTTGACGTTGACGTTGCCAAGACCTGGTATTTGTCCGGTTCCGTTGTGGGCGAGCCGCGCTAATGGTTTCTCCCGGGGCAGGTCTTTCCGCCGTTGCGATCGTCGGTCCGACGGCGGTTGGTAAGAGTGATGTTGCCGACCGTTTGGCAGCTCGTCTTTCGTCCGAAGTGCTGTCGTGCGATGCGATGCAAATTTATCGCGGCATGGACATCGGTACCGCAAAGATGGCGCCCGATGAGTGTACGGCGCCGCTGCGTCTCGTCGACATTGTAGAGCCGGGTGTGGCATATTCTGCTGCGCTTTATCAGGCTGACGCTCGCGCGCATGTTGAACGTCTCCTTGGTTCGGGTTGCCTGCCGGTTTTTTGCGGAGGTACGGGGCTGTATCTCAAGGCCGCCCTCGATGAGATGGACTTTCCCTCGGGTGAACTTGAGGACGATCGCCGTGCGGGCTATCAGGAGCTTGCCGAGCGTATTGGCGAGGAAGAACTGCATGCCCTGCTTGCCGAGCGCGATCCAGAATCGGCTGCTGTTATTCATCCCCATAACGTGCGCCGTGTGATTCGTGCGCTCGAGATGCATGATGATGGTATCTCCTATGCACAGCAAAAAAGTCAGTTTAGTGTTCCGCGCGAGCATTATCATGCCCTATGGTTTGGTTTGACGCGTAATCGCGAGGTGCTCTACGAGCGCATTAATCTGCGCGTCGATCTGATGTTTGAGCAGGGTCTTGTCGATGAGGTCCGCGGTCTTATGGCCCAGGGTTTGGGAGATGCCCTGACGTCGATGCAGGCAATTGGCTATAAAGAGATCATTGATGCTTTCAATGGCGTGATGAGCATGGATGAGGCCCGCGAACTCATTAAGATGCGTTCGCGTCGTTATGCCAAGCGTCAGCTTTCGTGGTTTAAGCGCGATGACCGTATCGTGTGGTTTGATATGGATGAATGTACGATCGATGAGGTCGTTGAGGATATCCTGCATCGTATTGAGGCTGCCTAATGGCCCGTTTCCCCCTTGTTCCCACGGCACCCGAGCCCGAGCGTGCCATATTAGTTGGTGTTGAGTGGCGCGACAATGCATGGCCACTCGATCGTTCGCTTGACGAGCTTGAGCGCCTGACCCATACGGCTGGCGCCCAGTGCGTGGCGCGTTTGTCACAGCGTCTGGTTAAGCCGTATCCAAAATCGTTTATCGGTTCCGGTAAGGTTGAAGAGCTGTGCGGCCTGGTGCATCGCATGTATGCCGATGTCGTTATCTTTGACGACGACCTGACGCCCTCGCAGCAATCCTATTTGGAGAAAGCCGTGGGCGAGCCGGTAAAGATTATCGATCGTACAGCACTGATCTTGGATATCTTTGGCCTGCATGCTCAGACGCGTGAGGGACGCCTACAGGTACAGCTGGCGCAGCTTCAATATCTGTTGCCTCGTCTGCGTGGCATGTGGAGCCATCTTGCCAAGGAGCAGACGCGCGGCGGCATCGGTTCGCGCTTTGGCCAGGGTGAAAGCCAGCTCGAGGTTGACCGTCGCTTGATTCGCAATAAGATTGCCGCGCTTCGTCGTGAGCTCAAGCAGGTTGAACAGCGTCGCGATGTCCAGTCCAAGAGCCGCATTGAGTCACCGGCGTTTCGCGTCGCGTTAGCCGGTTATACCAATGCCGGTAAATCGACGTTGCTCAATCGCCTGACCGGCTCTACGGTACTTTCGCAGGACAAGCTGTTTGCTACGCTCGACCCGACGACGCGTTCGTATCGCCTGCCCGGCGGTCGCGGCATGACGATTACCGATACCGTTGGCTTTATTCAAAAGCTACCGCATGGTCTCGTTGATGCCTTTAAGTCCACGCTGTCTGAGGTTCTTGGTGCCGATCTGATCCTTAAAGTTGTGGATGCCTCTGACGAGGACTACGAGCGCCAGCTCGAGGCAGTCGATCGCGTTCTTGACGAGATCGGTGCCGGCGAGCGTTTGACGCTTACGGTGTTCAATAAAATCGATCTGCTCGATAGTGTTGATCGATTGAGCTTCCGTCGTCGCTATCCCGAGGCCGTGCTGTTCTCGGCCCAGACAGGCGAGGGACTCGACGATCTCGTCGACCGTATTGCTCGTGAGGCAGCTGCTACCGATGTGTTGCTCTCTGCTGATATCCCGTATCGTGAGGGCGCCCTCATCACGCTGGTGCATGAGCAGGGAACCCTTCTGCATGAGGAATATCTCGAGGACGGCGTTCGCATTGTGGCGAAGTTGCCGGCTCGTATTGCACCGCGGCTCGAGCGCTATCGTACGGAATAAACGATTTCTAGCACGCCTAGAATGACTGGCTGATGGAGCAGGTAGAACGGTAAGGCATGCCGACCCAGGACTGCGAGCGCCGGGATAGGATTGGCGTATGCCCATGCTGGCGCTTCGAGACTTGATGCTTGTGCTGCCTGGGCAGCAAAAAAGCCGGTAAGGTACATAAAGACAAACGGTATGAGCGGATAGTAATCTCCCGAAACAAAACCCGGGCCTGGGAATCCAAGCCATGCCAGGTAGGGGAGTGGGTAGACCGCCTTTGGAATGCCCCAGGTTAGGGCAAAAAGAACAAGGCACGCTGCGATGCCCCATGAGCCCGGTAATTTTTGGAGTAACGGACGGGTGAACGCAACCACCACGGTGCACACCGCCATGCAATAAATGATGCCAAAGTTCACTGAATCGTCGACCGATACGAGAGTTGTTGCGATCCAGACGACCAAAGCTGCGGCAGCGTACTTAGCCGCTCGTTTGGCATTGTTGCGTGAGAGCGTGCACATCCAACCCGCGATAAACAAAAATACCCAGCTGATGCTGGCGCGCCAGATGTCTTGAAAGACTGACTGGGTAAACCAGGGCATATCCCAGCCGTACAGGTAGGCGAGATCATAGCAAGCGTGAAATCCTGCCATAGAAATCATCGTAAACCCGCGGACGGTATCAAAGATGGTGATGCGTTTTTGCATTACGAGAACCGGCGCATTAAACCGACAACTTTACCCAAAATAACGGGGTTCGTCGCATAGATGGGCTCCATAGCGTCGTTCTCGGGCTGCAAGCGCACACGTCCCTGCTCCTTGTAGAACGTCTTGACGGTCGCCGAACCATCAATCATGGCCACGACAATTTCGCCGTTCATGGCACTTTTTTGTTCACGGACGATGATGTAATCGCCATTGAAGATGCCGACATTGATCATTGAGCTCCCATGCACCTCAAGGATAAAGGAACCCTGATCAGTGGCGATTTCGGTCGGGATAGTAAACGTGTCTTCGATATTCTGCTCGGCCAGAATGGGAATCCCAGCCGCGACGCGACCAACGAGCGGCAGCGAGACCGTTCCGCGAGGTGCGGTGGGCTCGTCAGATTTAGAAATTGAGACAGAGGAACCATCCTCGTTAAAGAGTTCCAGGGCGCGCGGTTTGGTGGCATCGCGCTTGAGTAGCCCGCGCGCTTCAAGGGCAGAGAGATGGGCGTGCACGGTGCTGGGGGAGGAAAGGCCCACGGCAGAAGCCATCTCGCGCACGCTGGGCGGATAACCCTTCTCCTGCTGATATTCCTTGATGAAGTCGTAAATTTGCTGCTGACGCTTGGTAATTTTGCGAGCCATCAGGGCATCCTCTCTACCCATGTCAAACAAATGTTCGAATTTTGCTTGACAGGAACAACTGTTCGAAGATAATAATAACCGAACATTCGTTCTCGCGCTAGACATTTTTGTCCGCGCGGCTTGATAAAACTGTTCTCAGCAAAACACGCGAGAGGAGAACATGATGAACGTAACGAATATGGTCCAGGGAAACCTCGCCCTTAAGCTCGAGACGCCTGCAGAACCCACTTTTACGGTTGTTCAGGGTGGTCGCTCCGGCTTTCAGCCTTTGACCGTAAAGCCTGCGCGCAATCAGCAGGCTGTAGTCGCGCCGGCCCGCGTTGCCCTGAAGGTTCCGACGATTGTCGCCGTCGCCGTTGCGCTTACGCTCTTCTTTGTCCTCGCTATGTCGGTCTTTAGCACTCGTCACGCCGCGTATGCCGAGTCCGTTTCCAACATTACCTACGAGACCATTCGCGTTCAGCCTGGCGATTCTCTTTGGTCGATTGCCGAAGAATATCCAATCGAAGGCCTTTCCACGCAAGAGACTTCCGACATGATCCGTAGCGTCAATCATCTGGAGCATGGTTCGCTCGCCGCCGGTGCGCATCTTAAGGTTCCTGCTCGTTCGTAATCATTATCGCGCTGCGCATGGTACCCTTGTTATCGTTTAAGAGGAGGTACCATGCGCTGTCCCAAATGCGGCAAGGCACATACCCGCGTCGTTGATTCCCGTATGCAGGAGTCAAATAACACCATTAAGCGCCGTCGCGAATGTTGCTCGTGTAACTACCGCTTTACAACGTTTGAGCGATGCGAGGACCCTATCGAGGTCATTAAGTCAGATGGAACTAAGCAGCGGTTCGATCGCAATAAGCTTCTTGTCGGCTTGATGCGCGCCACCATCAAGCGCGATATCGACACTAAGAAGCTCAATGAGATTATCGATGACATCGAGGTCGAGCTTCGCTCTCGCACGCTGACGGCCGTCACGTCCCATGAGTTGGGTGACATGGTGCTCAAGCGCTTGGCCAAGATCGACAAGGTTGCGTACATCCGTTTTGCCTCGGTCTACCGCGATTTCAAAGACGTCGATGAATTTCTGCAAGAGCTCGACAAGCTAAGGTGATTTCATGTCCAACATTACCGTCAACATAAAGCGTCTCGACCCCACCCTCGAGCTTCCCAAATACGCCCATCCCACCGATGCCGGCTTGGATTTGCGCTCCAACGAGGACTGCGTCCTGAAGCCCTTCGAACGCCGTCTGGTCTCTACTGGGCTGGCCATCGCCCTGCCCGACGGCTACGCCGGCTTCGTCCAGCCCCGCAGCGGCTTGGCCATCAAGCAGGGCCTGTCTATAGTCAATACGCCGGGCCTCATCGACGCCCACTACCGAGGAGAACTCAAGGTTATCCTCATCAACCTGGATCCCTCCATTAACATTCAAATCAATAAAGGCGACCGCATAGCCCAACTCGTCATCCAAGAAGTCCCCACGGTCAATCTCATAGAAGTAGAAGAACTAGACGAAACCGACCGAGGCAACGGAGGCTTCGGCTCCAGCGGCGTAGCTTAATCATTTTCAACATGTAGGGTTGGCCTCTCACCCGGGGCCCACACATATCATCCCGTGCTCAAACATTCTCGCTACGCTGCGAAACTGCGCGCGGGACGATATGTGTGGGCCCCGGGTGAGAGGCCACATACTTGAATATGTATTTCGACTTGCGCGGTGGGCCTCATCAATATAATTACGACTTGCTTGTTGTTCTGACTCTCTATTAGCTGGACTACATCCTTGTAAATCCTAATCGGGAATGTGTTTTAGGTTCTAGTTAGTATGCGGCAAAGGGACGCCGCCTTTGCCGCATCGGCTTACTGCTTTTATATTTTCTGGTATCGCCTTAGCAGGTTCTACTGGAGGGGAATCTGGCGAAGCCGCTAGTGCGTAAACGCAGCTTACCTGCGGGAGGCCCCTATATATCGTCCCACGCGCAGTTTCGCAGCGAAGCGAGAATGTTTGAGCATGGGATGATATATAGGGGCCTCCCGCAGGTAAGCGGACATAAAGACGCTAGCGGATATGCGCTGGCTTGCCGCCCCAGTAGAAGCGGCAGAAGGTTCGTTTGCGCTTTTGGGGTTTGCCTACGAGCTCCATCGTGGCGATGGCGATGTCTTCGGCTGCGCGGGGGCGGCGTAGTACTTCGCCATTGATGAGTAGGGCTTTGAGTGATTCGGGATGGTCGTGCAGGTGGCGCAACGTCACGATGAGCTCTCGTGCCGTGGTGACGTGCATGCTGGCGCCCATGCCGGTGAGCATGGTGGTGTTGGCCTTTTCCTGGCCGTATGATTTGCCCAGCAGGATCATCGGCAGATGTGCGCATAGGCACTCGGTGACGGTGAGTCCGCCCGATTTGAGAATTGCCAGGTCGCAGCCGTGCATGAGGGCCGCCATGTCGTCGACATAGTCCAGCACCGTGACGTTTTCGAGCTTCATGGCATCGAAGAGCGTCTTGAGGCGGGCGGCGTATTCCTTATCCTTGCCCGGCAAAAAGACAAAGTGCATGTCTTCGAAGCTGCGAAGGAAGGGGAGGGTGCGGTCCATCTCCGCGCGAAAGCGAACGTACGGTTGAGGCAAACTGGCACCGGCCATTACCAGCACGACGGTCTTCTCGGTGGGGAGGTTGAACTTAGCTAGCTCTTCCTCGCGATCGTAATCCGTGTCGAATCCGGCGCGAATAGGAATGCCGGTAATGCGAATCTTTGTCTCGAGCACCTTGCGCGGACGCAGCGTTTCGGCCATAAATTCGTTGGCAACACAGAATAAATCGGTGTCCTTGTGGGGCCACCATCCCTCGACTTCGTAGTCGGTCGGTACGCAGATGACCGGATAATCGATACCCGTAATTACGCGGGCGCCCACGGCAACATTGGCTGCTGTGATGTGCGTTGCAACCACGGCTATGGGCCTGCGGCTACGAATATATTCGTTGAAGGCGGGGAACATAATTCGCGACCATGCCGTTCCGCCACCCCAGAGAAGATGTCCCGTAAGCGTATATCGCCAGGTCAGGTCGTAAATGGGGCGCGTGGCTCCCGTAAAAGAAGCCGCGGTCTTATTGCCGTCGAATTTAATACGTCCAAAATCAAGGATATCGAGCACTTCAATCTCAATATCCTCGGGGATGCCATTGGTGCCGCGGATGAGGTCGAATGCCTGCGCTATCGCATTTGCGGCGGCCTTGTGGCCCGAGCCAACGGAGGCGTGCACGATGGTCACGAGAGGTTTTTGCTGAGCCAGGAGCGTGGTTTGCTCCGATTGGGGAGTGCTGTGCGTGAGCAGGGGAGCGTCGTCACTCGTCTGCGCCTGGTCCATCGATAACTCCCCTTCAGCTTTGTAATATGGATTTATCATTGTAGTGCATGAGTGTCACGTTCACGTAAATTTGGGTACGAGCGCAAAGAACGACAACGTTTCGACGAAAGGACGCTTCATGACTACCGATAAGCCGATCGATGTTGCGATTATCGGTGGCGGCCCCGCGGGCTATGCTGCCGCCATTTATGCTGCGCGTGCCAACCTGACGACGACTGTCCTTGAGCAGGGCACGTCGGGCGGACAGATCGCTACATCCAACGAGATTGAGAATTATCCTGGCATTCCGCTGCTGAGCGGTGCCGAACTTGGTGAGCGGTTCCAACAGCATGCTGAAGGCCTGGGGGCTCAGGTTGAATGGAGTATGGTGACGGGCGTCGATTACGATGCCGATGCGGCTCAATTTACCATCCATCATGATATGGGCGACACAGCGGCCAAGAGCGTCATTGCGTGTATGGGCGCCACACCGCGTCCTGCGGGTTTTGTTGGCGAGGACAAGTATCGCGGTCGTGGCGTTTCGTATTGCGCGACGTGTGACGGCATGTTCTTCCGTGGCAAGCGGGTCTTTGTTATCGGAGGTGGCAATTCGGCATGCGAAGAGGCGCTGTTCCTGTCCGACATTGCCAGCAGTGTGACCATCGTGCTGCGCCGCGACCAGTTCCGTGCGCCCGATGGTGTTGTTCAGAAGGTGCTCGAAAAAGACAATATTACAGTTAGGTACCAAACTAGTATTGTGGAGCTCTCGGGCGAAGCCATGCCAACAACGATTACCTTTAAGGACAATGCATCCGGCGAGACTCATACCGAGTCATTTGAGCCCGGCTCGTTTGGCATCTTTGTCTTTACCGGAACGCAGCCCCATACCGAGCTTGTTGAGCATCTAGTCGATCTGGCGCCTGATGGCGGCATTCTGACTGATGAATCCATGGCGACCCGCACGCCAGGTCTATTTGCCGCTGGCGATATCCGTTCCAAACGTTTACGCCAGGTTGTGACCGCTGTTTCGGACGGAGCCATAGCGGCAACTAGCGCATACGCGTTTCTCCGTGGATAAGTACGATAATATATCTTATGTAAGGTTGTTATCAATTTACTAAATGGCGGGACGAAGCATCAGTGCACTGTCCCGCCAATTTTCTTGGCGGCTATGTGGTATGCAAAACTAGATAACCTAGAATACAATATAGAAAACGAACGGAGGCCTCTTATGAACCACGCTAAATACGTTATTCCGATGTCCGATTCGTCGGTCAGCATTAAGCCCGAGGATATTCAGCCCACGGTGCTACCCGATGCATTCATTCAGTCCGATATCGTGCGTAAACTCAATACGTTGAGTCTGCCGCGCTATAACCAGTTGCCCAATGTGACGCTCTACCGCGACCAGGTCATTGAGTATGTTGCGCTGTGGATGGAGCCGCTGTCCATTTGCGTTGAGCACCCTGTCATTACGCCATCGATGATCAATAACTACGTGAAGGTCGGCCTGGTGCCTGCTCCGGTCAAAAAGCAATATGGCCGCGAGCAGATTGCCCGCCTGATCGCTATCTGCCTCTTTAAGCAGGTGTTACCTATTGCTGCGGTGCAGGCACTCTTCAACATTCAGCGTTTGAGCTACGATGCCCCGACTGCCTTCGATTATGTGGTCGATCAGCTCGAGGCATCGATTCGTTCGGCGTTTTCCGTCGAGCAGACGCCGGTTCCCGATACGGCGCATCAGGTAACGCGTGAGTCGCTGCTTGTGCGCAGTGCGGTTTCATCCTTCGTTTCGAAGGCGTACCTGATGAGCTATCTAAAGTTTAATGGGTTTAATAGCTAGCCGACGTATAAAACGGGCGGAGCAAAGGGTCATCTGTCACTTTGTCCCGCCCGTATTTTTGCTTGGTTGGACGTTATTGGCCCGAAGCCACGCCCATGCCGTAGCCGATAATGAGCCCATGCATTTCGGCATAGTATGAATCTAGCCCGTTACAGGGCATGATGATAGTCTTGGAACCTGGCCAGCGCTCCACAATTCGGCTGGCAAGTGCTTGGGCGCCTGCCTCATTCTCGACATGGTCGATAACGACCTCGCCGCCCGTAAAACCTTCGGCTTCCATGGTGTCGATGATCTTGTTTAGCATCTTCTTTTCGCCACGCGTGTGACCGACGAGTTCGATTTTACCGGCCTCACTCGCCGTGCCCAAAATGCGGATATTGAGCTTGTTGGCAATGACGCCGGCTGCCTTAGGGATACGTCCGGCTTTGGCCAGGTTTTCGTAATTGCACAAGCTGAAGAGGATTTTGCTGTTCTGCTCAAGGCTATCGAAGTATGCGCAAGCGTCCTCGAATGAGACATCCGGATTGCTTGCAAGATAGCGGTCGAACAGCAAGAAAATGAGGTCCATTTTGCCGCCAGCTGCGCGCGAATTGACAAGATGAATATTGCGGTCCGGTTCCTCGGCAAGAACCATATCGCGAGCCGTGGCTGCTGCGTTGTAGCTGCCCGACACGCCCTCAGAGATTGGCATGCAGATGGTCTTGTCTGCCAATTTGAAGAGCTCGGCCCACTCCCCTACGCTGGGACAAGCGCTCGAAGAAGCGTTCGTCTCCGCCTGAACAGCGCAGTTGAGCTCATGAACATCGAGTGAAAGGTCATCGATGAATTCACGCTCCCCCACTCGAATTTTGAGGGGCGCAAATGCAAAGGTGGTATGGGGCGCGGTCGGTTGCCAATCGCGGAGGTTGCAGCTTGAATCGGAGATAAGTGCCCAGCTCATAGAGGGTCCTTTCTAATTGTTCCTCAACAATTATAGCCATCTTGCAAACTGAATGTACGGCTATCTAGTTTTGAATACTAGATAGCCGTACAAGATTAGAAAAAAAAGAATGGACCTCGCGACTTAAAGCCACGAGGTCCACATTCACACGCTGTGTAAGATGACTTAGTAACGCACGAAGATATAGTTGTTGTTCATGCCGGCGGCAACGGAGCTGATGAT
>DXZZ01000027.1:0-20054 GCA_019419425.1 Collinsella sp.
TGTCGCCATCCAATCTAGCTGCAGAATCTATGTGCACACATTAATGCGACATGTGCGACTCGCGGCGAGCGTACACCAGCGACACCGCGAACCCGACAACGGCAATCACGGCCGCCACGCGCACGGCGGCTGCAAATCCTATCGCCTGGGCAACGTCCGACGCAACGCCTGCGGCGCCAGCAGCCACCGCAGAACTCGAAAGCAGGCCGATAAACAGCGACGGACCAAACGACGCGGCAATCATGTTCCACGTGTTAAGCAATGCCGTTCCGTGAGGATGCTCAGCGGCGGGAAGCGTCTCCAAACCGGCGGTCTGCGAGGGGCTCAGTACCAAACCGACGCCGGCATACACCACAACGGTCAGCAGCACGACAACGCCGATGTTCATGCTTGCCGCGGTCATCGAGATTGCCGTCTGCCCCACAGCGATCAGGGCAAAGCCGACCGGCGGCAGCGGCCACGCACCACGGGCATCCATCACGCGTCCGCCCACAATCGAGGTCGCGGCGTTGCAGGCGATCGCCGGCAAAATGAGCAAACCCGCGACAAGTGCGGTCATGCCGTATGCGCCCTCAAAATAGAGCGGCAACAAAACGCTCATCGAGAACGTCGTCATCATCGACACCACCACAAGCAGGCATGCAGGCCAAAAACGAACGCTCGCCATGGGACGCACGTTAAGCACCGGATGCTCGAGCTTGAGCTGACGAACCGCAAACAGGCCGAGCACCACAACAGCGGCGAAAAGCGTCGCGATACCGGCCATCACATTGGTCGAGAACTCGCCTACGGAATACACGAACGCCGTAATGCCGGCGGCGAGCAAAACAACCGACGGAATATCGAGCGTGGCGTTCGAGCGCTCTCCGACATTCCGAACGAGCTTTGCTGCCGCCGCGGCGACCACGACACCGCCCACCAGCGGCACTACGAACACCGCCCTCCAGCCAAACAACGTGCACATAAGACCACTAATCACGGGCCCAAACGCCGGCCCTAGCGTAATGCAGGCACCGCCCAGGCTCAGATACAGACCGAGCTTCTCGCGCGGAGCACAAGATAGCACCACATTCATCATGAGCGGAAACAAGATGCCCGATCCCGCAGCCTGCAAAATACGACTTGGCAGCAAAACGGTAAACGACGGGGCGACCAGGCACAGGACTTCTCCGGCGACCATGCATCCGCATGCGAAAAACAGCAGCTTGCGCGTCGAGAAACGACCGGACAGAAAGGCCATGATGGCCGTAAAGATCGACGTCACGATCATGTATCCCGAAACGAGCCACTGCGCCGTGGTGGCACTCACCGAAAAGGCCGCCATGATGTCGTGCAACGCCACGTTAATAATGTTCTCGTTAAACGCGGCGACAAAGGCTGCAATATACATTACGACGAGAAACGCCGCAGTGGCCGATGGCGCTACTTGAACTTGTTGCTGAGATTTGCTCCCCATGCATTTCCTTCCTCTTGGAACGACAGTCACATCGCCCCAGAGGAACAGTCCAGGGCGAGCATGAGCCCTAGACTTGCGCCAGACGCCGCACGCGACGAGTCTGGCAACATGGTCCAACGTCGAAAGATTGTAACGCGGACGAGCAGCTTTCCTTCCGCGCTATTATTTAAAAGTCCACGAAAGCACGAGACATGAGGAGCCCGCCATGATTAAGCCCATCATGAAATCCGAGTTCTTTTTGCGCCTGCCTTCCGAAGACGCGGGACCCGACGATGCCGCGACCGGGCAGGACCTCCTGGATACGCTCCATGAGCATGAGCACGAGTGCGTGGGCCTTGCCGCCAACATGATTGGCGTGCGCAAACGCATCATCTGCGTAAAGGACGGCAACAGGGCGCTGCTGATGTACAACCCTCAAATTCTTGAGCAGGTCAATTCCTATCAGACGAGCGAAGGATGCCTCTCGCTTTCCGGCGAGCGCCCCTGTACTCGCTATCGCCGCATTAAGGTTGAGTATTTGGACGAGAATTTCGTCCACCGCATCAAAAACTTCTCGGGCTACACCGCCGAGATAATCCAGCACGAAATCGACCACTGTTGCGGAATCGTTATTTAGTTCCGCCGATTCAAGAAAGCTCCCTGCAGCAAAACAACTGCAGGGAGCTTTTCATAGTGCGGAACTTCTATCCCACTAGCTCTGGCGGTAATGGTCAAAGAAGTCGGCGAGGTCTTCGAGGGACTCTTTGAGCACTTCCATGCGCGGCAGGTACACGATACGGAAGTGGTCGGGCTCAGCCCAGTTGAAGCCGCCGCCGCGCGTGATCAGGATCTTCTTCTCGTGCAGCAGGTCAAGGGCGAACTGCTCGTCATCGGTAATGTTGAACTTCTTCACATCCATCTTGGGGAAGATGTAGAACGCCGCACGCGGCTTAACCACCGAGATGCCGTCAATCTTGTTGAGCGCCTCATACACAAAGTTGCGCTGCTCGTAGACACGGCCGCCGGGGCGGATGTAGTCGTTGACGGACTGATGGCCACCGAGCGCCGTCTGAACGATCGACTGAGCCGGCACGTTGGAGCACAGGCGCATGTTGGAGAGCATGTTGATGCCCATGATGAAGTCGCTCATGCAGCGCTGGTTGCCCGAAAGCACCATCCAGCCAATACGATAGCCCGCGATCATGTGCGACTTGGACAGACCGCTAAAGGTGACGCAGGGCAGATCGGGAGCGAGCGAGGCAATCGAGACGTGCTCGTAGCCGTCCATGCACAGGCGGTCGTAGATCTCATCGGCAAAGATCATCAGCTGATGCCTGCGTGCAACCTCGACGATGCCCTCGAGCACCTCGCGCGGATAGACGGAACCCGTGGGGTTGTTGGGGTTGATGATGACGAGGGCTTTGGTCGCGCTCGTAATCTTGGACTCCATATCCTCCAGGTCGGGATACCAATCCGCCTGCTCATCACACAGATAATGTACGGGATGACCGCCGGCAAGGGTTGCGCACGCCGTCCAGAGCGGATAGTCGGGGCTGGGGATCAGAATCTCGTCGCCATTGTCGAGCAGCGCGTTCATCGAAAGCTGAATGAGCTCGGACACGCCGTTGCCCGTGTAGATATGCTCCATCTGAACGTTGGGCAAGCCCTTGATCTGCGAATACTGCATGATCGCCTTGCGCGCGGAGAACAGGCCACGCGAGTTGGAATAGCCTTCGCAGTCGGGCAGCTGCTGGCGCATGTCCTTGATGACCTCATCGGGCGTGCGGAAACCGAAGGGCGCCGGGTTGCCGATATTGAGCTTGAGGATGCGCTCGCCCTCGTCCTCCATACGGGCGGCCTCGTCGACGACGGGACCGCGCACGTCATACAGGACGTTATCGAGCTTGGTGGATTTAGAAAAAGTACGCATGGTGGTGCTCCTTGCAATTTGAGCTGAGGGATGGGATTCGGGCCTGGAATCGTTGCGGGGAGATGATTCCTCGCCTTGGTCGGCGTCACCGGCGAGCAGCCAGGTAACATCGACCTCCAAAATACGGGCGAGCAGCTCTGCCACATCGCGCCGCGGAATCGTCTTGCCGCTCACATATTGGCTCATCTGGCTCTTGCCGAGTTTTTTGCCGAGCATCTCCGATGCGCGGATCACGTCCGACTGGCGAACGTCGCGATCGGACATAGCCTGTCGCAGACGATCGCTAAACGTCTCTTGGGCCACTAGAACCTCCTTGCTGGCAAAGTTCAATTTATACAACACGAATTGAACCTGAGTTCAATTTAGGCAGCAGTATAACGCCGTGCTATTTCGAAAAGTTCAATTTTAAAAATAAAATGAGCAAGACCTCGAAATTTATCCCAAGGCGATAACGACGTGCACGCATTTAGAGGTATTCGAGGAAACGAGCGGCGGCAAGCGAAACATCGGCCGTTCGATATATGGCGTTGATCTGCCGATGGGGATGCCCTTCGAGCGGACGCACAGCAACATCGAACTGGCAGCGACGCAAGATGAGCGCGGGAAGAATGCTCACGCCCAGGCCATCCTCGACCATAGCCATAATCGCATAGTCATCCCAAGTCGACAGTTTTGAGCGCACCGCCAGCCCCGCCCGACGGAATAGCGGCGTAATCTCATCATCGGTACCCCGTTCCAGCAGAATAAACTGCTCTCTTGCCAAATCGGTAAGAGAGACGAACTCCGCCGTGGCAAGCAACGAATCTGTCGGCACCACCGCCATCAGCTCATCACACACTAAAGACCGTGATGCCATGCCGTTTTCTCGGGGCTCACGCGGGATAAAGCCCAGGTCGCAGCGCCCCTCCGCCACCCATTGTTCAATCTCTGAGTAATCGCCCATCAGCAACTCATAATCGACGTCCGGGTGATCGGCGCGAAAACGCGCAATGACCGGTGGCAGCACGTGGGTCGCCACACTCGAAAACGTACCAATGCAGATCTTGCCGCGCATGAGCCCACGCATCTCGTCCACGTGTCGCTGCAGGCGGCCAAACTCCTCGCAGAGCGCCTCAACCGCCGGCATGATCTGCCGCCCATCGGCAGAAAGCACCACACCCTCGCGGCTGCGGTCGAGCACCTTAAAACCCCAATCGGTCTCAAGGTCGCCCACCATGCGGCTCACGCCCGACTGCGAATAGCTCAGCCGCTCGGCGGCGCGCGTAAAACTGCCGGCACGCACCGTCTCGAGCAGCACCTGCATCTTTTGAATATTCGTTTCCACGGCACCCCTCCACCTTTACATGAGTTTTTGTCATGTTATCCATGCATTATATTCGCTTTTCTTCTAAAGCCAGTTCACCCATAGTGAACATGCTCGGATATAGAGGGGATGTCAGCACATGAACAACGGATTGTTTACGTACTTAGCAGCATTGCTATTGTTTGGCTCCAACGGCATCATCGCCGCTGCCATCGCGCTGCCGAGCTCCGATATCGTACTGTTGCGCACGTTTTTGGGCGCTCTCACCCTTGCCGCCATCCTCTTCATAACCAAGCGCCATAACCTGCAGGCTCCGTCTCGCCCCCGCGAGGCCGCAGCGCTCATCGTCTCGGGCGCCGCGCTGGGCGCCAGCTGGATTTTCCTGTTCCGCGCCTATCAGACGATCGGCGTTGGTATCTCCTCGCTGTTGTATTACTGTGGCCCCATCATCGTTATGGCCCTCTCCCCGCTCATTTTTGGCGAAAAGCTGACCGGCAGCAAAATCGCCGGCTTTATCGCCGTCGCCTGCGGTGCTTTTCTCATTGCGGCACAAGGTCTAGGCGGCAATATGCCCATTGCGGGTATTGTCTGCGGCATCGTCTCGGCCTTCTGCTACGCATTGATGGTCATCGCTAGCAAGGGTGCGCCACACATCGAAGGCCTCGAGAACTCCACGCTCCAGGTGAGCGCCGCCTTTGTGACCGCGCTGGCCCTCACACTCATCACGCAGGGCGCTCCCTCATTCCTGTCCGCCGGCGTCGCCGCCAGTATTGATTGGCGCGCCGTCGCTATGCTCGGCGTCGTCAACACCGGCATTGGTTGCCTGCTCTACTTTAGCGCCGTCGCCAAGCTGCCCGTCCAGACCGTCGCCGTCGTCGGCTACCTCGAGCCGCTTTCGGCGGTCGTGTTCTCGGCCGCCCTTTTGGGTGAAGCCATAACACCGGTCCGCCTGATGGGCGCCGCGCTTATCATCGGCGGCGCGCTCTTTTGCGAACTCGCCGGCAAACGCGCAAACGCCAAGGCTGGCATCGCCCAGACAGCACGTGCTTAAAAGCCCCTGCTTTGAAATGCTACCTGCGTAGATAAATAATCCCCAGCTGAGGATTATTGTCTAAAATAACCCGATGTGCCAAACTGCTCTTGTATGTATAAAGACGGCATAAAGTTTTTGTCCTAGACAGATAACCGGATGTCTAAGGGAGTCCTCGTGGCACACAACAAACTGGAGGCAAACCTCCAAGACCAGCGCGGGCAAGGCGGGCACGGAGCCATCCCCCTCTCCGCTGGCATGCTGCTCGTAACGCTCGGCGTCGTCTATGGCGACATCGGCACGAGCCCCATGTACACCATGAAATCAATCGTCGCCAACAACGGCGGCATCGGTACCGTCAGCGAGGACATGATTCTGGGCGCTCTTTCGCTCGTCATCTGGACCATGACGCTCGTGACCACGGTCAAGTACGTGGTAATCGCCATGAAGGCCGACAACCACAACGAAGGCGGCATCTTCGCCCTGTTCAGCCTCGTACGCAAGGTGGCACCATGGCTGATTCTGCCCGCCATGATCGGCGGCGCGGCGCTGCTCGCCGACGGCATCCTCACCCCCGCCGTCACGGTCACCACAGCCATCGAGGGTCTGCGCACCATCGAATGGGGCCATGCGCTGCTGGGCGACGGCCAGACCAACGTCATCATCATCACCATCATCATTATCTGCGGCCTATTTGCCATGCAGCGCGCCGGCACCTCGTCAATCGGCAAGCTCTTCGGCCCGCTCATGACGCTGTGGTTCCTGTTCCTGGCAGGCGCCGGTCTGTTCAACATGCTCGGCAACCTGTCCATCTTGCGCGCGCTCAACCCCATCCGCGGCATTATGTTCCTGTTCTCGCCCATCAACCATTCGGGCATTATGGTGCTCGGCTTTGTCTTCCTGTCGACAACCGGTGCCGAGGCACTCTACTCGGACATGGGCCACGTGGGCAAGGCAAACATCTATGCATCCTGGCCATTTGTTAAGGCGGCCCTTATCCTCAACTATCTGGGTCAGGGAGCTTGGCTACTCGCCAATAACTCCAACCCCCAGATGCTCGCGATGGATATCGTCAACCCGTTCTATATGATGCTCCCCGAGCCCCTACGCCCCTTTGCCATCGTGCTTTCGGCCGTGGCGGCCATCATCGCCTCACAGGCGCTCATCACCGGCTCGTTCTCGCTGGTATCCGAGGCAACGCGCCTCAACCTTATGCCGCACCTGCGCATCCACTACCCCAGCGACACCAAGGGCCAGCTCTATATTCCACTCGTCAACAACATCATGTGGGTCGGCTGCATCTTCATTGTGCTGCTGTTCCAGAACTCCGAGCGCATGGAGAGCGCCTACGGCCTCGCCATTACCGTGACCATGCTTATGACCACCACGCTGCTGACGAGCTATATCGCCGGCATCCTCAAGCACAAGCTGGGCGCCTGCGTCTTCGCCCTGCTCTTCGGTGCCATTGAGCTGTGCTTCTTCGCCTCGTGCCTCACCATGTTCTTTGACGGCGGCTACGTAATGATCTTCTTGGCCTCGCTGCTGTTTGGCCTTATGTACGTGTGGCGCCGCGGCACCGCCATCGAGCGCACGCAGACGATCCTGCTGCCCGTCTCCAAGTACATTGACCAGCTCAACCGCCTGCGCAACGACGAGACCTACCCCGTGCTCGCCGACAATCTGGTGTTCCTCACCAACAGCCCCGATCCGCTCACGCTCGACCGCGACGTGCTCTATTCCATCCTGGACAAACATCCCAAGCGCGCCAAGGCATACTGGTTCATCAACGTGCACGTTACCGATGAACCCTATACGCACGAGTATTCCGTCGAGACCTTTGGCACGGACTTTTTGTTCCGCGTGCGCCTGGACTTGGGCTTTAAGGTCAACCAGCGCATTAATGCCTACCTGCGCCAAATCGTTGGCGACTTGATGGCATCGGGTGAGCTGCCGCCGCAGCATCACACCTACTCTATCTACGAGACACGCGGCAACGTGGGCGACTTCCGCTTTTGCATGCTGCGCAAGATGCTTGCCCCCGAAACGGACATCAACCGCAACGACCATCGCGTCATGGCCATCAAGTACGCCGTCCGCCGCGCCTGCGGAAGCCCGGCACGCTGGTACGGTCTCGAGAACTCGGCCATCATCATTGAGTACGTACCGCTCTTTGCCCGCATGCGCCCGGCCGTCAAACTTGTGCGCACCCAGGTGCCGCTCGAGGTTCAGATCGAAGAGGCCGAGGAAATGGAGGTCGACATCTTCTCGGACGACTTGGTCAACGGCAACGAGGCCGGCAAGAGCATGAACGTCGATCCCACCGAGCTGCTCGAGAGCGTCGCCGATACGCCCGAACAGCAACTCGACGGACTCGAGAGCACCCAGTTCAACGACGCCAACTTCTAACACGCCACCAGCCATTGACGACAACGGCCTCGCATCTCATAAGAGGTGCGAGGCCGTTTTATGTCGCAACGGACCAGTGAGCTACGAACGACGCGGCTCGGGAACCACGAGCCTATCGGGGCTCGCGCCCTCGGCATCCATCAGGCTCACGTAACGAATCGACGGATCCCCATACATCGCGTAGTAATAATTGCCCGTGCGCGCGCTAAAGCATCCGGTATAGATAGTCTTCTCGAACTTGCCATCGCCCATCCTGGACGCCCCCTCAATCATCACCACGCCCTCGAGCGAGCGGAACATGCGAACGACGTTTTCGGTCTCGCTCTCCTTTTGCGGGTAATTGGCATTGAGGTACGCCGCCTTTACAAAACGGCTCGGCGAATAGCAATCGCCCGGAATGCCGCGCATGCCGGCACCGGCTCCATAGGGCTTAAGCTCGGCGCCACGCCATGTCGCCGTCTGCGGAAAATCGCTTGTGGCGGTGATATAGGTGCGCAGGTTTTCCATGTGCCACGGGAAGGTCGGCTGGTTGGCAAGGGTGTCGACCGGATCGTCGTATACATGCAGGCCGTCAGCCATCATCTCGACCACGATGCTGCGCTGGCTGTCGCCGATAATCCAATGGAGCAGCGACACGCCCAGCCCCTCTCCGGCAGATTTGGCGACAATCACCGTGTCGCGCAGCGCGGCCTCGACCTCATCGACCGTCGAGAACGTCGCTGCCACCCACAGGGGAAACTCATAGGCCGCGATATTGTTCTTGCCGTCGACAGGGCCCTCGGCATACTCGGCATAGCCGGGAAAGTTGAGCCCCGCCACAGCCAGACCCGCATCGTTACCACAGTCGAAAAACATGGGATAGTTCTTGTAATCGATGCACATGCCGATTACCGCGTGTGCCGCCGACGCATCGTCGATAAACGAATACGGAATGTGGAACCCGCGCGGCATCACGCGAACCTGTTGGCCGTAGTCAAAGCTCCAGTCGAGGTTGCGGCCCAGATACATGTGGCCAGAATTATCGGTAAATCGAATGCTCGTGCACATAGCGCCTCCTAGCTTTACGGTCCTGCTAAGGTTATTGTCACCAAACAAAAAGGCGCTAAACACAAAAGCCCGGACATGACAACAATGTCACGCCCGGACCAAAAGAGACGAAGTGCGGTGCTTTGGTCCCCTTAGACCAACTTTCCAAGACAGTGGTCGATCATATGCTGGACCATCTGCGCCTCAAAGCCGACAAAGTCCTGCTTGCGCTCGCGCATCTTGCCATCGACGATCTGGTCAAAGGCAACCTTGCACTTGATATAGCGCGTGGACTTGGTGACCTCCTCGTGCGTCAGGCAGCTCTCCTCCATCTTGCTGGCGCCCAGGCCAAACACCAGACGGGGGTTGTAGAGCACGTGGGGCTCGCCGGCGTCGTCCAGGTAGACGCAGACCTTCTTGGTAACGCCAATCTGGTTAGCGGCAAGGCAGCCGGCATCGTCGAGCGACTTGATGGTATCGATCAGGTCCTGAGCAACCGACTCGTCCTCGACGGTCGCAACCTCGCAACGCTGGGACAGGATAGCCTCGTCGTGGCAAAGCTCTTTAATCATACGTTCCTCCATAGGGGTCGTTGTAACCGCTTAAGTATACGGTACCCACACATTTTCATGCGATAAATACCGTCCGTCTGTTACAAAGCGCCGAACATCAACATGCGAGGAACAGCAAGGTTGTAAAGACGATATAGTAAGTGAGTTCGTGTCAATCGGCCTAAACTCGGGGCTGAACAAGGAAAGGGTATGCATGGACGAACTTTTTCACGTCAGTGAGCGCAAGTCCACAATCGGGACCGAACTTCGCGCTGGACTGACAACATTCCTGGCGATGGCCTACATCATCGCCGTCAACCCCGCAGTGCTCTCGGGCGCTGGCATTGATGCGGGAGCGCTCGCCTGCGCCACCTGCCTGGGCGCCGGCATCATGACCATCTGCATGGGCATCTTCGCCAACCGCCCGCTCGCCTGCGCGTCGGGTCTGGGCATCAACGCCATGATCGCGGGCATCGCCACCACCATGTGCGGCGGCGACTGGCACGTGGCCATGAGCGTTATCTTCCTCGAGGGTATCGTCATCTTGCTGCTCGTCCTGTGCGGCCTGCGCGAGGCCATCATGGACGCCATCCCCGTGGTCCTGCGCCACGCCATCTCGGTGGGTCTGGGCCTGTTTATCGCCATGATCGGCCTGTGCGACGCCGGCATCATCACCGCTGGCGCCGGTACGCTCGTCGGCCTGGGCGACATCGCCTCCCCCACCTTTATCGTCGGCATCATCTCCATCGTCGTGACGGTTGCCCTGGCTTCCCGCAACGTGCCGGGCTCGCTGCTCATCGGCATCATCGTCGCCGTTATCGCCGGAATCCCGCTGGGCGTCACCCATGCGCCCGAGGGCCTCATCGCACCGCTCGACTTCTCGACCTTCGGCGCCCCGTTTGCCAGCACTGCCGACGGCAACCTTGCCATCGTGAAGGTCCTGACCGACCCGATGCTGCTCGTCGTGGCCTTCTCGCTGCTCATGAGTGACTTCTTCGACACCATGGGCACCGCGATGGCCGTCGCCAAGCAGGGCGAGTTCCTGACCGAGGACGGCAATGTCGAGGACATCCGTCCCATCCTGGTCGTCGACTCCGTGGCCGCTGCTGCCGGTGGCTTTATGGGCGTCTCCTCCATCACCACTTTCGTCGAGTCCACGTCCGGCGCTGCCGACGGTGGCCGCACGGGTCTCACCTCCGTCACCACCGGCGTGCTGTTCATCCTCGCCGCGTTCTTCTCCCCCATCGTCACCATCGTTTCCAGCGCCGCCACCTGCGGTGCTCTGGTCTACGTCGGCTACCTCATGATGAGCGAGGCCTCCGAGATCGACTGGTCCGACGTGTCGCAAGGTTTCCCGGCGTTCATGATTGTCGCCGGCGTGCCCTTCACTTACTCCATCTCTGCCGGCATTGGCCTGGGCTTTATCGCCTACGTGATCGTCGCGCTCTTTAAGGGCGAGGCCTCCAAGATCAAGCCGCTCATGTGGATCGCAGCCCTTGCCTTCCTCGTCTACTTCTTCGTGGCGTAACAGCATAGTCTGCTAAAGCAAAACAACAAGGCGCGGAGTCGCATCGAGCGGCTCCGCGCTTTTCTTTTAAAGCCAGGCAACGCACGGACGCGCGATGTATTGCTTCCCGAGTTTTGGACATTTTGCCCTCCAAACGGCACTACCGCCGGCTACATCCTGCAGATATGCTGGGCGTAATCGCATAGGCCCTATGAGGATGGGAGTAGCCATGGCCGCCTTGTTCACGACCCCCAAGCGCAATGACAAAACCTCTGGAGCCCATTTTGTCGAGCCCGACGTTCGCCGTCGCATAGGACTCGCGCACAGCAGCTGGCGCCGCGTGACGCGCCGCATCGTCGTGGGTGCCGTGTGCGCGCTCACGGTGAGCTCGCTGCTCATGCCGAGCGTCTCGCTCGCGGCGGAGTGGGTGGACGTCGATGGCGTCCGCCACGAAGCGGCCGCGGGGCCCGCGGGAGACGCCGCCGGCACCTGGTCATGGGACGGCGCCGATGATATGAAGCTCAACGGCTACAACGGCGGTGCGATCGAGGCAGCGGGCAAGCTCAACGTGAGCTACGAGGGCAACAACACCGTCACTAACGACGACGGCCGCGGCATCAAGGTTAAGGATGGCGCGAACGAGAACGCCGAGCTTAATATTCAGGGCGACGCGTCCAGCACGCTCAACGTGACATCTTCTCGTGACGCCATCACTTCCGTCGGCAACATCAACATCGACGGTGCTGGCACTGTCAACGCCACGAGCACCGAGCACGATGCCATCGATGCCGGGGGCGATGTCACCATCAAAGGCTCGGGAAACGTTAACGCCACGGGCGATTCGGATGGCATCAGGGCCGACGGCAACATCACGATCGACAACAGCGGAACCGTCACCGCCAAGGCCACCGAGGATCAGGGTATCGATGCTAACGAGAACCTCATCATAAAGGGCGGCGGCAAGGTAGAGGCAAGCTCTATCAAAGACAATGCGATTTGGGCCGACGGCAACATCGAGATCTCGGGTGGCAGCCAGGTCAAGGCAAGCTCCGAGGAAGACGCCACCATCGACGGTAAAAACAGCCTCACGGTCACGAACGCTTCCCTCAACGCAAGTGGCGTTGGGTATGGCATCTATGTCTACAAGGGCATCACGTTCGATGGCGCAACCGTAACGGTCCGTGCAAGTGCAGGGAACGATGAAGCCAGCGCCCTCTTCACCGACGAGGACGACATCGTCATCAAGAACGGCTCGATCGTGGATGCGTTCGCAGAAGGCCAGTTCTCGACCGCAATCTTCACCAGAAACTACTACCCCAACGAAGCGGGTGGTCACATCTACATTAGTGACTCCGTTGTCAAGGCTATAGCCCGCTATGTCGAGTCCGGTAGCGACGGCCCCGATCACTACAGCAACGACCAAAGCGGCGCGGTCATTCCCGAGCATAGGGGCGTGAACATCGGCATCTTTGCCCGGACCAAGGAGGGCATCACGCCCGCGACCATCTCGATTGTCCGCAGTAAGGTCAAAGCTGAGGGAGACACGGCGGCAATCTTCGCCCTTGCCGTGAGCGCGGACGGCGAGACAATCGGCACCATCGAGATCGAAGGCGCTCCCATCCAGACGCCCACAGGCGGCAAGATCATTGGCTATCGCAACAAGGAAGAACTCGATGACGGCATCTTCTACGTGGTGGGTCAAACCATCGGCACGGGCGACGCTGTGATCGACTCCCCCTATAACGAAGCTGTCGCCAAGAGCACGGTCATCGCGCCTCCCGAGGAGATCAAACCCGAGGAGAAGCCAGGCGAGACCAAGCCCGAGGGTTCCAAGTCCGAGGGCACGAAGACGACCAAGACCGTTGCAGTTGCAGCCACGGGAGCCAAGATCGCCGGCAAACTCGCAGCAACCGGCGACGCCTCGAGCGCAGCCATCGTGGCGGCCGCCCTTGCGGGAACAGCCGCCATCGCCGCGGGCGCCGTGGTGAGCCGCAAGCGCTCATAGACGCCCTTCATACACGAACCGACACTTTTAAAGCCGCCTAGTCCGCGCACCGTTTAGCAACGCCACCGCCGAGCCCCCCCTCCGGCGGTGGCGTTTCCTGTTTGCACTCGTATGGTGCACACGCGAGCGGAGTCGCAACAGGCGGCTCCGCGCTTTGTGATTAATGCCCGACAACGCGTAGGTGCGCAGCTTATTCCTCTTCCGGATTTTGGACATTTTGCCCTCCAAACGGCACTACCGCCGGCAACATCCAGCAGATACGCTGAACCTAGCCGTATAGGCCCTATGAGAACGGGAGCAACCATGGCAGCCTTGTTCACGACCCCCAAACGCAATGACAATACCGCCGGAACCCATGTTGCCGAACCCGACGTTCGCCGTCGCATAGGACTCGCGCACGGCAGCTGGCGCCGCGTGACGCGCCGCATCGTCGTAGGCGCCGTGTGCGCGCTCACGGCGAGCTCGCTGCTCATGCCGAGCGTCTCGCTCGCGGCGGAATGGGTCAAGGTCGGCGAAACCAAATACAACGCCGGCACTGCGGCGGGCGACGAGACCGGCACCTGGTCGTGGGACGGCGCCGACGACTTGAAGCTCAACAACTATAACGGCGGCGAGATCCAGGCCGCAGGCAAGCTCAACGTGAATTACTCGGGAAACAACATCGTCACTGCCGACTGGATCGAAGGCATCAAGGCTTCTCATGGCAAGAATGAGAACGCCGAGCTCAATATCCAAGGCGACGCGGGCAGCACGCTCAGCGTGACATCTACTGAGGACGCTATCCTCTCCACGGGTAATATCAACATCGACGGAGCCGGATCCGTCAACGCCACGAGCGCTGGATTTGATGCCATCGACGCCGAGGGCGATCTCGCTATCAAAGGTTCGGGCAACGTCAACGCCACGGGCGTATCGGATGGCATCAGGGCAAACGGCAATATCACGATTGACGACAGCGGGGCCGTCACCGCCAGGGCTACCAAGGACAAGGGTATCGGAACCGACAAGAACCTCACCATCAAGGGTGGCGGCACAGTCGAGGCAAGCTCAGCCGATGGTGAGGCCATTTGGAGCGGCGGCAACACCAATATCTCGGACGGCAGCCAGGTCAAGGCGAGCTCCGAGAAAGACGCCGCCGTCGAGGCCAAGGGCAGCCTCGCAGCCACAAACGCCTCCCTCAACGCAAACGGTGTTGAATATGGCGTCTATGCCCACAAGGGCATCACACTCGATCATGCAAACGTGACAGTCCGCGCAAGTAAAGGCAGATACGGTGGCGCCATTGCCCTCTTCACCTACCAAGACGATATCGTCGTCAAGAACGGCTCCACCGTGGACGCGTTTGCGGAAGGCGAGGTTTCGGCTGCATTCTCCACCAGAAACGATCGACCCAACGAGGAGGGTGGCCACATCTACATCAGCGACTCCGTTGTCAAGGCCATAGCCCACTATGTCGAGAACGGCGACGGCCCCATCCCCTACAGCGAAAACCAAGATGGTGAGACGAGCCCCGAGCCCCAAGGCGAGAACATCGGCATCATCGCCCAGACCAGCGAGGGCGTCACACCCGCAGTCATCTCGATCATCCGCAGCAAGGTAACGGCCGAAGGAGATACAGCGGCAATCTTTGCCCGTGCCATGAGCGCTGACGGCAAGACAATCGGCACCATCAAGATTGAGAACGCCGCCATCCAGACGCCCGAAGGCGGCAAGGTCATTGACTATCGCAAGCTCCGTGACGGCATCTACGAGGCAGGCCAAGCCATCGGCACGGGCGACGCTGTGATCGACTCCCCCTATAACGAAGCTGTCGCCAAGAGCATGGTCATCGCACCTCCCGAGGTAGCCAAGCCGGAAGACCCCAAGCCCGACGAGACCAAGCCCGCAGAAAGCAAGCCCGCGGAGTCCAAGCAGAACCCCAAGCCTGAGGGCTCAAAGCCGACCAAGGCCGTTGCGGCTTCAATCACGAAAGCCAAGACTACCGGCGTGCTCGCGGCAACCGGCGACACCTCGGGTGCGGCCATCGTGGCAACCGTCCTTGCGGGAACAGCCGCTATCGCCGCAGGCACCATGGCGAGCCGCAAGCGCTCTTAGACGCCTCTGCGCACATGGCAGCTCCCGCGAAGGCCCCGAGTCCCAGCACCGTTTAACAACGCCACCGCCGAGCTCCCCTCCGGCGGTGGCGTTTTCCATATGCGTCCGCAGGGGATGCACAAGATTGTCTTTGGTCTAGCCCAACCGGCATACGCTGGCGTGCGACAATTGGGGCTGCCGATATCACAACACTGAGAGAAGCCCGTCATGGAAGCGCATCAAAAGCAGATAACCGTTTATTCGAATCATACGGAAAGCGCGCCTGTCATCTACCTTCCTGTGGTCGTGGGCGACGGCAGCGAGGTTTATAAGTGTTGCCGAGAGCTCGACTGTCCGCCATTCGCCCTCGTCACCATTGGCGGGCTCGATTGGAATCGCGAGCTGAGCCCCTGGGCATGCGACGGGACCGTACGCGATGCCGAGCCTTTCGGCGGCCAAGCTGCCGATTTTCTTGATGAGTTGCTGAATCAGATAATCCCCCAGGTCGAGTCGTCGCTTCCTCAGCCGCCCACCTGGCGCGGCATTGCCGGTTACTCGCTCGCGGGCCTCTTCGCACTCTGGTCCCTCTGGCAAACCGACGCCTTTGACCGCGCCGCGAGCGCATCGGGGTCGCTATGGTTTCCCGACTTTGTCGACCGTGCCAGCACGGCCCCTTTTGCCGGCAGCCCGCAAGCCGTCTATCTGTCGCTCGGCAAAAAAGAGACCAAGACGCCCAACCGCATGATGCGGCATGTGCTCGACGACACGCGCGCGACGGAAGTGCTGCTCATCGCGCGCGGCATTCCAACAACGCTGGAGCTCAACCCCGGCAATCACTTCGCCCAAACCGATCTGCGCATGGCACGTGGCATCCACTGGATATTGACGCATTAAAAATGGCGCCCGCGCGTACGCATGGGCGCCATTTTTTGATTCAACTGGACGCAGTTGTTACTCAGCAGCCTCCTCAAGCTCGGAGACATCAAACTCAAAGTCGTTACCCGGCAGGATGGCGTTGAGCACAATGCCCACCAGCGAGCCCACGGCAAGACCGGAAAGCGAAATCGTCACGCCGCCCAGCTCCAACACGATGGCTCCGGCAGTGCTGTACGCAATGCCGAGTGAAAGCACCAGCACCAGGGCGGCCACCAGCACGTTGCGGTTGTTCTGGAAATCGACCTGGTTCTCGATGAGGTTGCGAACGCCCACGGCGCCGATCATGCCATAGAGCACGAGTGACACGCCGCCGATCACGCACGCCGGCATGGCCGCAATGACAGCCGCGAACTTGGGGCAGAACGAGAGCACAATGGCGCAACACGCGGCAATGCGAATCACGCGCGGGTCGAACACGCGCGTCAGGGCAAGCACGCCGGTGTTCTCACCATAGGTGGTGTTGGCCGGAGCGCCAAAGAGCGAAGCCAGGATCGTGGCAAGGCCGTCGCCGAGCAGCGTGCGATGCAAGCCAGGATCGGCGATGTAGTTACGCTCGCAAGTGGAGCCGATAGCCGAGATGTCACCGATATGCTCGATCATGGTCGCAAAGGCCAGCGGCATAATGGTGATGATGGCCGTCGTGGCAAGACCGCTATCGAACTGCGGGCCAAAGAGCGCAAACACGGTGTTGTCCCACACGATGGGCAGACCGACCCACGGAGCGGCGGCAACGCCCGAAAAATCGACCTCGCCGAGCGCAGCGGCAACGGCATAGCTCACCACAACACCCAGCAAAATCGGCACAATCTTGACCATGCCGCGGCCCCAAATGTTGCAGATGATGATCACTGCCACAGCGACAACGGCAACAAGCCAATTGGTCTGGCAGTTAGCAATAGCGGAACTTGCCAGGATCAAGCCGATGGAAATGACGATGGGGCCAGTCACCACCGGCGGAAAGAAACGCATGACACGCTTGGCGCCAAACGCGCGAAACAGGGCCGCCAGCACCGGATAGAGCAGGCCGGCACAAGCTACGCCCAAGCAGGCGTAGGGCAAAAGCTCGGCCTCGCCGTTGGGCGCGATGGCGGCATAGCCCGCGATAAAGGCAAACGAAGATCCCAAAAATGCCGGCACCTTACCGCGCGACAGGAAGTGGAAGAGCAGCGTGCCCAGGCCGGCAAACAAAAGGGTCGCCGAAACCGAAAGGCCGGTGAGCACAGGCACCAGCACGGTAGCGCCGAACATGGCAAACAGGTGCTGCAGGCCGAGCAAGAACATGCGCGGGCGACCGAGCGACGACGCATCGTAGATGGCATCGGCGACGGCGGGCGTCGAGGATTGGGACATGGATGTCCTTTCATAATGGAAGGGCGATCAGGCATATCGGATAACCTG
The DNA here is from genome assembly GCA_019419425.1 of Collinsella sp. Taxonomy (GTDB): domain Bacteria; phylum Actinomycetota; class Coriobacteriia; order Coriobacteriales; family Coriobacteriaceae; genus Collinsella. The sequence continues at coordinate 17,601 of DXZZ01000027.1, forward strand.
CCCGAACGATACGATCCGAACCATTGTACGCGATACGCAGTGCCTCGCACGCGCCGCCACCTGCGAACGGCATCGTTATTTCCAGACACGCTCGGCAATGCGCCTAACCAGCGCAATCTTTGCCCACTGTTCGTCCTCGGTCAGCTTGTTGCCGATCTCGCAGCTGGCAAAGCCACACTGGGGCGACAGGTACAGGTTCTCGAGCGGCACGTACTTTGCGGCTTCGCGGATGCGCTCGACGATAACATCCTCGTTCTCGAGCCCTGCCGCCTTGGTGGTTACCAAGCCCAGCACGACCTTCTTGCCCGGGGCAACGTACTTGAGCGGCTCAAAACCGCCGGCGCGCGGCGTATCGAACTCCAGGTAGAATGCGTCGACATCCTCATGTGCAAACAGGTACGGAGCGATGGGGTCATAGCCGCCCTCGAAAGCATAGGTAGAGTGGTAGTTGCCGCGGCACACGTGCGTGTTAATGACGAGGTCGTCGGGCTTGTCCTCGATGGCGGCGTTGTTGAGCGCCACGCCCAGCTCGCTCACCTTTTGCAGATCGACCGGGCTCATACCGGTCTTAGCCACAAAGTCGGTATCGCAGTAAATGCCCCAGGTGCAGTCGTCAAACTGGATATTGCGGCAACCGGCAGCGTACAGGTCGGCGATCACCGTGCGATAAGCGGCTGCAATTGCGTCGGCAAGTTCCTCATCGGTCTTATAGACAGCGCGCAGGCTCTCCTGCTGGCCATCGCAGCGGTCGAGCGTAACCTCCGAGAACGTCTGGATCGGCGCCGGAATGGTCTGGCGCGCAACCTGGCCCTCGCCCTCAAGCACCTTGACAAACTTAAAGTGCTCGACGAAGGGGTGGTTCTCGCCGCTGATGGGGCCGGTCACCACGGCGGTGTCAGCCGTGGTCTCCTCGTCGTGGAACATATAGCCCGTACGCGAGGTGCGGCGTTCAATGCCGTTGAGCCCCCACATAAAGTCGAGGTGCCAGTAACTGCGACGAAACTCGCCATCGGTAATCACCTGCAGGCCAGCGGCCTTTTGCTTGTCCACCAGGTCGCGAATAGCCTCATCCTCGACGGCCTTAAGCCCCTCGGCATCAAGCGTGCCTGCCGCATAGGCAGCGCGGGCATCCTTTACGGCCTGCGGACGAAGAAAGCTGCCGACGATATCAGCGCGAAACGGCGCGTTCGGTTGAATTGAAGTGCTCATAGATATCTCCCTTTGCATTGGTTGCTTTACTGGGACAGAGTATGAACGCTCATATAGCCATCGTAAAATATACGTTTATAACAGTTTGATATAGATGCTTCCTATATCAGTCTGGACTGCCATAAAGGGACTTGAACCGTGGAGAGCACAGCAGCCTAGATATGCTGACGAATCGCGTCGATATAGGCCCGACCGTAGCGCGTGAGCGTCGTGTTCTTGCGCGTAATGATGCCAATCTCCATGTACTCGTCCACGTCGAGCGGAATCGAGATAATACCGGGGCCGTTGAGTTCGTGGCTGATCACGCCCGAACACACCGTGTAGCCGTTAAGGCCCATAGCCAGGTTGAATAGCGTCGCACGGTCGCGCACGCGGATATTCTTGCGACGCTCAAACGTCGAGGTCAGCTCCTCGGAATAGTAAAACGAGTTGTAACTGCCCTGCTCGTAGGACAGGAACGGGTAGTCTTCCAAGTCCTCGAGCGTCACGCTGGAGCGGGCCGCCAGCGGATGGTCGGCACAGACGAAGACATGCGGCGTGGCGCAGAAAAGCCCCTCGAATACGAGCTCGTTGGCCGCCAGCATGCGCTCGATAACCTCGCGGTTATGCTCGGATAAGTACAGGATGCCCAGTTCGCTTTTCATATGCGCGACGTCCTCGATAATCTCGTGAGTCTGCTCCTCGCGCAGGGTAAAGTCATAGCGCGCGGCATCGAACTCACGGATCACATCGACAAACGCGTTAACGGCAAAGGAATAATGCTGGCAGCTCACACTAAAGTGCGGCACCTGCTCGGACTCGCCCTTGTACTTGCCTTCGAGCAGATCCGCCTGGTCGAGCACCTGGCGCGCGTAGCCCAAGAAGGTCTCGCCCTCCCCGGACACAATGACACCCTTGTTGGTGCGCTCAAAGATGTGCACACCCATCTCGTTTTCGAGATCGCGGATCGACGCGGTAATCGAAGGCTGCGACACAAAGAGCCGGCGCGAGGCCTCGGTGATGCTGCCGCATTCGGCAACTTTGACGACATATCTGAGCTGCTGGAGCTTCATGGCTTTCTCCCTAGACGTTCGTGACGTCGAAACCCGTCGCGTCCATCTGACGCATAAACGACGGCATCTCCCCCGTCGCGGCGCAGGCGGCAATCTGATGCAGAGCCCCGGCAACCGCATCATCTGCCGCAGCGCCGATATGCCAGCGCGCGGCAGCCGTGACGGCCTCGTTGGCATTGGCGACTGCAACGGA
>DXZZ01000028.1:0-3373 GCA_019419425.1 Collinsella sp.
GGCCTTTCCACCGTCGCGGCCATCATCGCCTCGCAGGCGCTCATCACCGGCGCATTCTCGCTGGTGTCCGAGGCCAGCCGCCTGGACCTCATGCCGCATATGCAGGTCTTCTATCCTGCCGAGACCAAGGGCCAGCTCTACATCCCCATGGTCAACAACGTCATGCTCGTGGGCTGCGTCGTCGTGGTGCTGCTGTTCCAGAACTCGGCGCACATGGAGGCCGCGTACGGCCTGGCCATTACCCTGACCATGATGTGCACGACAATGCTGCTCTTCTTCTATCTGCACGTGGAGCGCAATCTCAAGGTCGCGCCGTGGATCTTTGCTGCCTTCTTCCTTTTGCTCGAGGGTTTCTTCTTTGTGAGCTCGCTCACCAAGTTCTTCCACGGCGGCTACTTCACCATCCTTATGGCTGCACTCATCATGGGCATTATGGTGTGCTGGTACAACGGCACGGCGGTCGAGCAACGTCAGTTTACGCTGCTGCCGCTGCGCAGCTATCTGCCGCAGCTCAAACGCCTGCGCGACGACGATCGCTACGAGCTCATGAGCGACAACATCGTGTACCTGACCAAGGACACCAACACCGACTATATCGACCGCGATATCGTCTACTCGATTTTGGATAAGCACCCCAAGCGCGCTCGTGCCTGGTGGTTCGTGAATGTCGAGACCATGGAGGAGCCGCATACCTTTGCCTACTCGGTCGAGACGTTCGGCACCGACTACGTGTTCCGCGTGCATCTGTATCTGGGCTACAAGATCAACCAGCGCGTCAATGCTTACCTGCGTCAGGTTGTTCAGGATCTGGCTGCCAGCGGCGAGCTGCCGGCGCAGACGCATGACTACTCGGTCTACAAGGACCCGGGCAACATCGGTACGTTTAAGTTCGTCATGATCCGCAAGCTGCTGGCGCCCGAAAGCGACGTGGAGCCCAGCGAGCGTACGGCCATCACGCTCAAGTACATCATCCGCCGCGCCGCCGGCACGCCTGCGCGCTGGTACGGCCTGGAGAACTCCAACGTGAGCTTTGAGTACGTGCCGCTGTTCACCAAGTTTAAGGCCGTGAGCAAGATGCAGCGCCTGGCTCCCGACGAGCGTCCGTAGTCGACGTCTGCTGTTTGTCTAGCGACCGCAGGCTGCAAAGGCTATACACTTGAAACCACCACAAGGAGGCCACCACCGCAAAGGTGCCAGTCCCCTTTGTGGTGGTTTTTGTTTTTGAGAGAGGGGCGGGGCGCTGATGGACGTCCGTGCGGACGGCGATATTGCCGAGAACTTTTGGTGGCGGCGTACAACGCTGACGCGTCGCAGTCCTCTGTATGACGCCTGCGTATCGGCGGGGCTGCTAGCCGCGGCGACGATTGTGGGCGCGCTGCTCGACCATCCGGGGCTCGCGCCGAGCATCATGATCGTCTATGTGTTTGCCGTGCAGCTGTGCGCTTTCTTTACCTGGAGCCGCCTGTACTGCCTGCTGAGCTCGGCTGCCGCCGTGGCGCTCTACAACTTCTTGTTTGTCGACCCGCGCTACGCGCTGTCGTTTATCGACCGCGTCTATCCCGGCATGTTCTTTATCATGTTTGCGGTCTCGCTCGTATCGAGCTCGATCGCGCTGGCCCTGCGCCGCGCCTTGGCGCAGGCTGCCGCCAGCGACCGTCGCACGCAGATGGTGCTCGAGACCAACCGCATGCTGCAGCGGTGTGGCGATCAGCAACAGATTGTGCACGCTATGGCAACGCAGCTGGCGCGTCTTTCGGACTGTCCGGTCGTGTGGTATAGCGCCGATGCCGATAACGATGACCTGCTGCCGTGCACGACGTACACGGCCGTGGGCGATGCCGCGCCGGTGCACCAGCTGGCGCCGCAGATGCCGCCGCGGCTCTCGGCGTCCGCCTATGTGGGAACGCCGCTCGATGCCACCTATGGCGCCTCGGCGTTCTACGGCATATACCTGACCGTGCGCTCGGGCGACACCATGGTGCGCGCGGGCGATCCCGCCTCGGTGGTGGGGGTGTTCGCCATTGTCGCCGAGCCCGATGCGCTGACGCCCGAGGAGCGGACGCTTGCCGATGCCATCGTGAGCGAAGGCGAGCTGGCGCTCGATCGCGCCCGCGCCATGGAGGCCCGCGAGGAAGCGGCGGTGCTCGCTAAAAACGAGCAGCTGCGCGCCAACTTGCTGCGCTCCATCTCGCACGATCTGCGCACGCCGCTTACCAGTATTTCAGGTAACGCCGACGTGCTGCTCGACCAGGGTTCGACCGGTACTGCCGTGCTCGACGACCAGACGCGCCGCGGCATGCTCCTATCCATTCGCTCGGATGCACAATGGCTCAACGCCACCGTCGAGAACCTGCTCGCCATCACAAAGCTCGAGGGCGGCGGCATGCACCTGTCGACCACGCTCGAGCTCATGGACGATATCGTCGAGGAGGCGTTGCGCCACGTAAACCCGGCCGTGCGCGAGCACGACCTTAAGGTGGTGGCGTGCGATGAGCCGGCGCTCGTCAATGTCGACGCGCGCCTGATGGTGCAGCTGGTGGTCAATCTGGTAAACAACGCCATCACCTATACGCCCGCGGGCTCGCATATCGTAATCTCGATTGGCGTCCATGATGGATGCGTGGCGTGCTTGGTGGCCGATGACGGTCCGGGCATTGCGCCCGAGGACCGCGAGCGCATCTTTGAGTCGTTCTACACCGCCAACCATGGCCTAGCCGACAGCTGCCGCAGCGTGGGCTTGGGGCTTTCGCTCTGCCGCTCCATTATGTTGGCACATGGCGGTAGCATAGAGGTTGCCGCGGCGGACCCGCACGGTTCGGTCTTTACGATTGAGCTTCCCGCCGCCGATGTTTCGTTTGATAAGGAGTAGCACTGTGCCGAACTCTGCCGTGAAACCGCTCATCTTGGTCGTTGAGGACGATCCCGCCGTCCGCAACCTTATCGTCGCCGCGCTCGAGGCGCACGGCTTGCGCCATATGGCCGTGGAGACCGCTCACGCCGCCATCGCCGCCGCCTCGTCGCAGGCGCCGAGCATTGTGCTGCTCGATCTGGGCCTGCCCGATATGGACGGCGTCAAGGTGGTGGAGTCGGTGCGCGCGTGGTCGGGCATGCCGATCATCGTGGTCTCGGCGCGCAGCGAGGACGCGGACAAGATCCGAGCGCTCGATGCCGGCGCCGACGATTACCTGACCAAGCCGTTTTCGGTCGAGGAGCTGCTCGCGCGCATCCGCACGACGCTCAGGCGCCTTTCGTATGCGCAAACGGGCGGCGTTGCCTCCGAGGGCTCATTCGATACCGGTGAGCTGCATGTCGATTTTGATGCCGGCATCGCCACGATGGATGGCGAGGAGCTGCATCTGACGCCGATCGAGTA
>DXZZ01000028.1:3473-18490 GCA_019419425.1 Collinsella sp.
CCACCGCAACTTTGTTTATTTGCCCTTGGGCTTGCTGGCGTAGAACTTCTTCTTTTTGGGCTTGCCTGCACCGGCAGACTTGCCGTCGCCGCGCGGTCCTCGGTCGCCGGCCTGCGCGTGCGCGGGCGATGCTGTGCGAGGCTTGCGGGCTTCGGGGTTGCGCAGCTCCTCGGTTCGCTCGGCAATCTCCTCGGCGCTAAAGCCGGCTTCGGCCATGGCGTCCTCGATGGGCAGGCGGCGCACGATATAGCAATGGTGCACCTTCTGATTGCGTGCGAAGTCCTCGGGGATGGTCTGCGCTGTAATGTCCTCCAGCACGACGCCCGCGCGCGCGAGCTTGCGCGTTTCGGGGCGGAAGCCTCGCAGGTTGCAGCTAAAGATGGCGTGGCCGCCCTGCGCGAGCAGGCGCGATACGCCGGCCAACAGCTCAACATGGTCGCGCTGGACATCCCAGGTGCGGCGGCCCATCTTGGACGAGTTCGAAAACGTGGGCGGGTCGACAAAGATCAGGTCCCAGCGGTTGCGCGTCTGGCGCTGGTCGCGAATCCAGGCGAGCACGTCGTCGCGCACAAAATGATGCTGAGGTCCCACAAAGCCGTTCTGGCGCATGTTGCGCTCGGCCCAGTCCAGGTAGGTGTTGGAGAGGTCGACCGTCACGGTCTCCTCGACGCCGCCATCGGCCGCGTAGCAGGTGGCAGTGCCGGTGTAGGCAAACAGGTTGAGGAAGCGGCGCGCCTGCTTGGCGTGCTCGCGCACTAGGCTGCGGGTGACGCGGTGATCCAGGAAGATGCCCACATCCAGATAGTCGTCAAAGTTGACGGCAAAGGTGAGGCCGCCCTCTTCGATGAGCGGCAGGCGACGGCGCGCGATGTTGGCGCGTTCGCCCGATCCGCCCTTGCCGGCGCCCTGCTTGCCGTACTGCGAGCCGCCACGCGAACGCATGCGGGCCTTGGCGTGCACGTGTTCGGCCGGAACATCCAGGATGCGCGGCGCGATGGCCAAGATGTCGAGCATGCGGGCCTGGGCCAGTGCGGGGTCGATGGTCTTAGGCGCGGCGTATTCGGCGATGACGAGCCAGCGGCCCGGCGTCTGCGGGCAACCCTCGTACAGATCGATGGCGGCGGAGTAGTCGGGCAGGTCGGCATCGTAGACGCGGTAGCAGCTCACGCCCTCGCGCTTGGCCCACTTGCGGCGCAGGCGTGCGTTCTTGCGCAGGCGGTTGGCGAACTGCTCCGACTCGGGGATGAGCACGGGCAGCGGCTTGCCGTCGCCCAGGTCGAGCGTGGCAGCGGGCTCGGGCATGGCAGAAGCTGCGGCCTCATCGTTGACTTCGTTGGCATCCGCAACCTCGGCCTCGGCATCCGCGCTGGTCGCAGCCTCAAACGCTGCGGCGGCGTGGTCGAGCGAGGGCCAAACCTCGATAGTCGCCTCTTCGTTGTTGGGCATGACGGCAATGGAGCGCGCGGGCTCGGCATGGAGCGCGCGGGCCATAAGGCCGTCGCGGGTGAGGGCGGCGACCGGCGCGGCGGTAAGCTCGGGCGCGCGACGCAGCTCGCCGACCAGCGTCATGGCGTCATGCATAAGCGACAGCGGTGTCTCGGTCGTATCCGCGACGAGGGCGGCACCGGCGACGGCGCCCGCGTGGTCCAGTACGGTGGCAGATTTGGCGGCGCAAAAATCGACAAAGCGCTTGTAGCCGGCGCACTTGACCATGCGCTCGGCGGTTTTGCGGGCGGCGGGGTCGATGTCTACGGCAACGATGCGCGCCTGGCGCTCGCGCGCTGCCGTCTCGCGCTCGCGTGCCTCGGCAACCAGTTGCTCCCATAGGGCGGCATCGTGCAGCTGCCAGCCCTCAAAGCCCCAGCGCTCGCGTGCGGCGCTCGGGGCGCGGTCGGTCAGAATGTTCACGGCCTCCAACAGCAGACCGCCGCCGGCGCATGAGGCGTCGATCAACGTGGGCAGAGCCTCGTTCTCGTAATCGTCAGCCGTCAGCTCGCGCTCGCATAGCGCTGCCCAGCCGACCTGCGAAAGCACCAGGGCGGCGTAGTCGGGGCGCAGCACGTGCGTACCCTCGCCGGCGCGGGTCGCGGCAGTCGGCAGGCGTTTGAATAACGGATCGCCCGAAAGGTCCAGGCTGATGCTCGCGCGGCGCTGGCGCAGCGAAAGCAGCAAGTGAACGTCGGGGTCGGCGGCATCGACGTCGGCGCGACGGCCCGTGGTCTCGGCCAGGCGGTCGCACAATGCGTCCTTGGCGCGCAGGGCCGAGAAGCGCGTGTTGCGCAGCTGCTCGGTCACACCACGGGCGGTGATGGCGATGGTAGCGCCGGAGCGGATGATGGTCTCCCAAGCGATGTCGTAAACACCGTCGTACAGCTCGTCGGCATCCTGCGCCTCAAAGCGCCCGAGCACCACAAACACGCGGCTGGCCAGGCGTGACCACAGACAGGCACGGTAGCCTTCTTCGAGCTCGCCCTCAAACGTGGCGCGGCCCTTCAGGCGGCGGACATGCGAAAGCCCGAGGTGTTTAAGCTCATCGGCGAGTGCGGACTCAAAGCCCTCGGGGCAGCTTGCGTAAAATTCCATGGGTGACCTCTCTGGTTGTGTCGCTCCATTATATGATGGATGCTTCGTTTGCCCTTATCCTCGAAAGGAACCCATATGATTGATGCGTGTCCCGAACCCGCCGTGCTCTTTTTTGACGTGGACGGCACACTGACGTCGTTCGATTCCGACGATATGACCGATAAGGACTTCAATGCAATCCATCCGTCGAAGGCTGTTGTCGATGCATTTGGTCGTCTGCGCAATGCGGGTCACCAGGCATTTATCTGCACGGGTCGCCCCTTGTGGCTGATTGCCGATGGCCTGCGCGCGCTGAACCCGGCGGGTATCGTTGCCATGGCGGGGGCCACGCTCGAGGTCGAGGGCCGCGTGGCACACGAGGACTGCATTGACGAGGACATTGTTGAGGAGCTCGCGCGTCGCATTACTGTGGCGGGCGGCGAGGCGTTGTTCGAGACGAACGGTGCCACCTATTCACTTGAGCCAGTTGGTGTCGAACGGTCATTTCTGCTGGGCGCCGGCGTGGTGCATGGCGTTGATCAGATGCGCGTCGACGGCCGCTTGCGCGTAGGCAAGGTGTGCATTAACGCGTACGACCTGGCTCGCGTAGCCAACGATGACGGCTTTATCGAGCGCGAGTTTGAGCTGTGCAACACCGGTGGTCAGAATCGCGAGCTGAGCCCCAAGGGTATTGACAAGGGCGTGGGCGTGGCGCGAGCGCTTGACTATCTGGGCCGCTCTGGCAACGAGCGCACCTTTGGCTTTGGCGATTCGGGCAACGACCTGGGCATGCTCGCCGCCGTCGAGACGGCTGTGGCCATGGGCAATGCCATGCCCGAGGTCAAGGCGGTCGCCGACTACGTGACCGACGACGTCGCGAACGACGGCACCGTCACCGCGATGCAACATTTCGGCCTCATCTAATGAATCTCGCCTTCTGACGTTTGCTCAAACTGCGACTCTTTGCTTTTGCATGCTCAATCGATTTATCAATCCAAACACTGAAGCGATTATACCGTTCGCCGAGAAGATAAAAAACCGCAGTTCACGCCTTGATAAACGTAGGTAAAGTGTTTAGCAGTTTAACGCCCGTGTGCAAGCGAAAGGAATCAGGCAGATGGCAATCAAGGTGTTCGCTGACGGTGCAAACCTCGAGGGCATGCTCGACATGTACGAGAACGGCAACGTTCAGGGCTTCACAACCAACCCGTCCCTTATGAAAAAGGGCGGCGTGACGGATTACCGCGCCTTTGCCAAGGAGGTCCTGGCCCATATCACCGATGTGTCTGTGTCGTTTGAGGTCTTTGCCGACGACGTCGAGACCATGGAGATCGAGGCCCGCGAGATCGCTACCTGGGCCGAGAACGTCTACGTCAAGATTCCGTGCGTGACCACCAAGGGCGAGTCCACGGCCGAGCTGGTGCGCAAGCTTTCGGCCGACGGCATCAAGGTCAACGTCACCACCATCTTTACGCCTGCGCAGGTCGACGAGATGGTCGAGGCCGTTGACGCCGAGACGCCGTCCATCATCTCGCTCTTTGCCGGCCGTATCGCTGACACCGGCGTCGATCCCATTCCGTTTATGACGGAGTCGGTGAAGAAGGCCGCCGCCAAGCCCAACTGCGAGGTCCTGTGGGCGTCCACGCGTGAGCTTATCAATATTTACCAGGCGGAAGGATGCGGTTGCCAGATCATCACGGTGCCCAACAGCATCCTGGCCAAGCGTAAGAACATCGGCCGTGACCCGTACGAGGTCTCGCTCGATACCGTGCGCGGTTTTGCCAAGGATATCGCCTCGCTCGGTTTCCATATCCTGCCGTAACGCGAACGCTGACTACATCGCTGGTTGTTCGCCCCGGCCTTCCCTTTCCCTATCGCTCACGCGCTTCGCGAGGGTCGCGCTAGGCAAAGGAAAGGCCGGGGCTGCCGACACGAACTTGCCGGTAGGTTGGTGATAGGCTTCCATATCCTGCCGTGGACAAAGGTACCCCCGCCTGCGCCGTGCAAAATTGAGAGTATTCAGCAAGGTAAAGGCTTTTACCAGCTGGGTGAAGCATGGAACAGCCCCCGTTTTGGCTCTGATGACGCTAAAACGGGGGCTGTTTCTTGCTTTTTCGTCTCTGTGGGGCGTTCGGAACGGCGGAAATTGCAGAATACTCGCGATTTTGCACGTCGCTGCAGGGGGTACCCTTGCTTTGGCGGTTTACTTCCCCTGCACCATGGTGAGTGAGATCTTCTTGCGGTCGCGATCGACCTTCTCGACCCACACCTTGACCGTGTCGCCGACGCGCACCACGTCACTGGGGTGCTTGACAAAGCGGTTGGCCAGCTTGGAGATGTGTACGAGGCCGTCCTGGTGCACACCCACGTCGACGAAGGCGCCAAAGTCCACAACGTTGCGCACCGTGCCCTTGAGCTCCATGCCGGGCTCCAGGTCGTCGATGGAAAGTGCCGAGCGGCTAAAGACCACCTCGGGCGCGTCGTCGCGCGGGTCGCGGCCGGGCTTCTTGAGCTCGTTGACAATGTCGATGAGCGTTAGGGTGCCGCAGTCTAGATCGCTTGCCAGCGCCGAGATGCTGCCCAGACGGCGCTCGATATCGGGCACGCCGCCGCGGTTGAGCTCGCTGGCTTTAACGCCGGCGCGCTCCAGGACAGACGTGGCCACCTCATAGCTCTCGGGGTGGACGCTTGTCGCGTCGAGCGGGTTTTTGCCGCCGCTGATGCGCAGGAAGCCCGCGGCGTTGAGGTATGCCTTGGGTCCCAGCTTGGGGACCTTCTTAAGCTGGCGGCGATCGGTAAAGGCGCCGTTTTCCTCGCGGTAGGCCACGATGTTTTTGGCCACGCTTGGCGTAATGCCCGACACGTAGCCCAGCAGGCTCGCGCTTGCGGTGTTTACATCGACGCCCACGCGGTTGACGACGTCCTCCACCACATGGCCCAGCGTGCGCGAGAGCTCGGCCTGGTCAAGGTCGTGCTGGTACTGGCCTACGCCGATGGACTGGGGCGGAATCTTGACGAGCTCTGCCAGCGGGTCCTGCAGGCGACGACCCAAGCTCATGGCGCCGCGCACGGTGACATCCAGATCGGGATACTCCTGGCTCGCGAGCTCGGAGGCGGAGTACACCGACGCGCCGGCCTCGTTGACGATGGTGTAGCGAAGGCTGGGCGCCTGCTCGGCAATAAACTCCGAGACGACTTCCTCAGTCTCGCGGCTGGCGGTGCCGTTGCCGATGACGATGGTGTTGACGCTGTCCTTCTTGACGAGGCGGGCGAGCTCGCGCTTGGTGCCGGCGACGTCGTGGCGCGGCTTGGTGGGGTAGACCACGCCGTGGTCGAGTAGCTTGCCGGTCTCGTCCATGACGGCGACCTTGCAGCCGGTGCGGTAGCCCGGATCGAGTGCGAGCACGCGGGCACCACGCACGGGGCGCGCCGAGAGCAAGCCCTCGAGATTCTTGGCAAAGACGTTGATGGCCTCGGTCTGGGCGCGAACGGTGAGTTTGGCGCGGGCCTCGCGCTCCAGCGAGGGAGCCATGAGGCGTTTGTAGCCGTCGGCGATGGCGGCATCGAAGATGGGAGCAAACACGCCCTGGCGTCGGGGCCAACGGCTGCCGAGGCGCACCGTGGCGGCAGCGCCGTCGACGTTCACGCGCACGCGGAGCTTGCCCTCGCGCTCACCGCGGTCGATAGCCAGCACGCGGTGGTTGGGAATACGGCGCAGCGGCTCGTCAAAGTTGTAGTAGGGCTCGTAGGGGGTCTTCTCGGCGGGGTCGGTTGCCTCGACGACGATGTCGGCGGTGTTTTGCGTAAAGGCGCGCAGGTCGGCGACGTTCTCGGGGTCCTCGGCTACCGTCTCGGCCACGATGTCGGCGGCGCCAGCGAGCGCCTTCTCGGGCGTGTCGAAGCCGGCCTCCTCGTTGACGTATGCCGCGGCGGCGTCGAGCGCGCTGCCCTTGGCCGAGGCCTGCATGATGATCATGTTGGCGAGTGGCTCCAGGCCTGCCTCGCGGGCCTTCTGCGCGCGGGTCATGCGCTTTTTGCGGTAGGGCTTGTAGAGGTCCTCGACACGCTGGAGCTGCGTGGCCTCGCGAATCTGCTGCTCGAGTTCGGGCGTGAGCTTGCCTTGGGCGTCGATGAGCAGGATGACGTCCTCTTTGCGCTGCTCAAGATTGCGCAGGTAGGACAGGCGCTCGTCGAGTGCGCGCAGGGCGACGTCACCCATGCCGCCCGTGGCTTCCTTGCGGTAGCGCGAAATAAAGGGGATGGTGTTGCCCTCGTCGATGAGCTTGGCGGCTGCCTCGACGTTGGCGGCCTTAAGGTTGAGCTCGCGCGCGAGCTGGGCGATAAGATCCATGGGACTCCTTGCGTTTAAGGTGCGTTTGCAGCACAGAGCTACCAAGGATACCACCCGTCCCAAAAGACTGTTTTGGGGCCGCGCCATGAAAACGGCCTATCTACTACGTTTGAACCGTATGGGTCGACCATCCCCGGTTTTCCGAGAACGCGCAACCTGTCTACCTGCGGTTTTTATTTCTCGAAATTTGGCATGGTTGAGGGCAATCGGTTAAACGTAGTAGATAGGCCCATTTCGTGGCGAACGAATCAATCTGAGGTACAAAATGGCTCCTGCTCCAGAAAAATCGTCGGCAAGGTAGCAAAATGCCCCGCGGGCAGGAGGCTGCTCGCGGGGCAAAGAAGAGGGACTTGTCGGTGGCGAACCGAGGGACTCGGCATGGGGTTTCTGCCGCGGCCGCTCTCAAGGCATTACAGCTCGACGAGCTGGCCGGTCTCGGCTGCCTCCTTGATAGCGTTGAGAAGCGTGAGCGTCTTGACGTTGTCGGCGGGGGTCACGACGGGCTCGACCTCGCGGCGGACGACCTTCACAAAGTGCTTGAGCTGCATCTTGTGCGGCAGTGCCGGGTCGACAGCCGGAATCTCCATCTGCAGCGGCTTGTGCCAGTTGGAGGCGCCGTCGTAGGAGAACTGGTGCAGGCGGGGCAGCGACAGGGCGCCCTTGGTGCCGCCGATAAAGTAGGCGTCGGCGTCGAAGGGGCGGTACTGCGGGTCCTCGCGAGCAGTCGCCTCCCAGTTCCAGGGGCTGGCGGTGGCATCGGAGATGGTCGTGCTTGCGAGCGCGCCATCGGCAAAACGGACGTTGACCACGGCGGAGTCCTCGGTCTCAAAACCGCGGGCGGCGCTGGACTGCATACCCTGGACGGCAACGGGCTCGCCCAGCAGATAGCGGAGCAGGTCGACGTCGTGAACCAGGTTAACCAGGATCGGGCCGGCACCCTTCTTGCGGCGCCACTCGACATCGAAATACTCGTCATTCTTATAGATCATGTAGTGGAAGCTCGACACGGTGAGCTTGCCCAGCTCGCCAGACTCGATGATCTCCTTGGCCTTGTTCACAAACGGGTTGTGGCGACGGTGCTGACCCACGAGCACGGGCACGCCGGCGGTCTCGGCCTCGGCGGCGAAGGCCTGGGCATCCTCAAGATCGTTGGAGATCGGCTTTTCGACCAGCGGCACGATGTTGCGCTTGATGGCCTCGCGGGCAACGCCCAGGTGCAGGTCGTTGGGGGTGGCGATGATGACGGCCTCGGGCTTGACCTCGTCCATCATCTGGGCGGGATCGGTGTAAAACGGCACGCCGGCGGACTCGGCCGTGGCGCGGGCGCCCTCAAAGGCGTCGGCGATGGCGACGAGCTCGGCCTCGGGCTCCTCGGTGACAAAGCGGATGTGGTTACGGCCCATGGCGCCGGCGCCGATGACGGCAATGCGGACGGGGTTGAGCTCAGACATTTCGATTCCTTAATACTGGTGACCGGTGGAATACGACAAAGGGTCTGTCCCTTTGTCGCATCGGTAAAACTAGGCGGACTTCTTCTTGCTGTCGGAGACCATCATGTAGACGGTGAGCACGACGGCGATGGCGGCGATCACAATGGCGCCGTAGAAGGACTGCTGGTAGGCGGCGCTGCCGGCCTCGGCGTGATACAGCACGGCGGTGATGGGCTGGCTGATCCAGGTAGAAGCGGCGTAGCCCAAGAACATGATGCCGTAGTTGACGCCGATGTTGCTGGTGCCAAAGGCGCCACCGGTGAGCGGCGGGTAGATGACGAGCAGGGCGCCAAAGCTAAAGCCGAGCAGGGCGAGCGCCACAAAGAACATGCTCTGCGTAAAGCTCATCGACATGATGACGAGGGCGACGATGGTGACGACAAGGCTGATGAGCAGCGACTTATAGGCGCCGAGCTTGTCGATGATCTGACCAAAGGACAGGCGGCCAACCAGGTTGGCGCAGGTGTTGACGGAGACCACCACACCGCCGAGGGCGACGGCTGCGGCGCTCGTGGGGTCGGCGAAGAGCTGGACGGCGGCGATGGAGGCAACCTTGCCCACGAGCAGGGTACCCGCGGTGGCGGCAAAGGCGAAGGTGACGATGAGGACCCAGAAGCGCGGGGTCTTGACCATTTCGCCCGGGGTGAGGTCGCCGAAGGTGCCGGCATGTGCGCCGCCCTTGGGGGCCTCGAAGCCCTCGGGCAGCCAGCCGGCCTCGGGGGCCTTCAGGAACAGGGCGGAGGCGGCGATCGTCACAAAGAAGATGACGCCGAGTGCCTTGAGGGCGCCAAAGATGCCCAGGCTCGGGATGAGCAGCGAGGCGAGCACCGGGGACAGCACGGCGGGGCCGGCGGTCGAAGCAGCGAGCGTAATGCCGGAGGCGAGGCCCTTCTTGTCGATAAACCACTTCTGACCCGTGGTGAGTGCCGGGTTGTAGCCCAGGCCGTTGCCGACAGCGGCGACGAGCGAGAACCACAGGTAGAACTGCCAAGGCTCGGTGACGGTGCCGGACATGAACCAGCCCAGGCCGTAGCACACGGCGGCGGCGATCACGACGTTGCGGGGGCCGATCTTATCGGAGATGCGACCGGCGAAGATACCCGTCACGGCCATGATGGTCTGAAAGACCGGGAAAGCCCAGGTAAGAGCGCTGGACCACTCGGGATAGACGGCGAGCAGGTTCTTGCTCACAACGGAATACAGCGCGATGGAACTGATGAAGAACATGGTGACGCACGCGGCGGAAAGCACGACGGTGCGACCCTTGTTGGAGTTGGTGGAAGCCATTGGACTCTTTCTAATCGATGCGGGGGAGGGGCGGACACGTCCGCGGGGCCTCCCTGTCGGGTTGGTTTACTGGTCAGTCGGCTTGGCGACGCCGGACTCGTCAGACCAAAGCTCGACACCCTTGTTCTTGAGGTAGTTGTCGGCAAAGGCTCGGCGGCCGCCGGGCTTGGCGGTGAGGTCGCCCATCATATTGGAGAAGCCGCCATCGACCTTGATGGCGTCGCCGGTGGTAAAGTCCGAGCGCTTGGACGCCAGGAACATGACGGCGTTGGCGATATCGTTGACCTCGCCGATGCGGCGCGTGGCGATAAGGCGGCTGCGGCTCTTCTCGACCTCGGGGTCGGCATAAAAGCTCGCCGACATGGGGGTCTTGACAAAGCAGGGCTCGACGCAGTTGGAGCGCACGCCGTAGGGGCCCCACTCGGCGGCCAGCATCTTGGACATCATGTTGACGCCCGCCTTGGTGGAGCTGTACACGCCCGAGAACGTCTCGGGGGAGTGGCTGGCGACGGTCGAGATGTGCACCAGACGACCCTGGCCGGCCTTGATCATCTCGCGACCAAAGCGCTGCGAGGTGATGAAGTAGCCGGTGAGGTTGACGTTGAGCACCTGCTCCCAGTCGCTCAGCGGCAGGTCCTCCATAGCGGCAAAGCGCAGGATGCCGGCGGTGTTGACAAGGACGTCGACGCGCCCGAAGTCGGCGATGGTGGCATCGACGGCGGCCTGAACCTCGGCCTCGTCGGTGGTGTTCATCTTGTAGCCCTCGGCGTGGATGCCAAACTCGGCGGCGAGGTCGGCAGCTGCGGCCTTGACCTTCTCCTCGTCCAGGTCGAGCAGGACGACGTTGGCGCCGTTGCGGGCGAACTCGCGGCAGATCTCGACGCCCATGCCGCCGAGCGCGCCGGTCACAGCGCAGACATCGCCCTCGAGCTTAAGCCAGTTGCTCATAGGAACTTCCCTTCTTGTGCCTCCCTGTGGGCCGCTCCCATTACTCGACCCACGTGGTTTTCGCTGGTTATCGTATGCTTTGAATTTGCGCAGGTGAATTGCATATTTGTTAGAATGGCGTTAACCGTAGGTTTACACTGTACATTGAGGTTTGTTCTCAATTGAGCTCGTGATCTGCGAAAACGACCCCCTGCGGTGCTGTGGGCCCGCGCGTGCGAAAACGGGAGATTGACGTGTACGATCGACGACTCGAGGCCATAACGGCCGCCGCGGAGCTGGGAAGCTTCTCGCGCGCGGCGGCAAAACTGCGGGTGTCGACCCCGGCGCTCGTCAAACAGGTGTCGGGGTTCGAGGCCGAGTTTGGCATCACGCTGTTCGAGCGGTCGCACTCGGGCGTCAAGGTGACGCCGGCGGGCGCTCTGCTGGTGGACGATGCGCGCTCGATCATGCGCCAGTCTCAGGACGCACTGCGTCGTGCCCGGCGCGCGGCGGGCGATGGCGGTGCGGTGCGCCTGGGCGTGTCGATGATGTGCCCGGGGCGCCAGACACTGTCGATGTGGACGGGCGTGCACGAGCTGGAGCCATCGCTGCGCTTCGAAATTGTCCCAGTGAGTGACCTCTATGACGAGCGCGAATCCGTTATGCGCAGTCTGGGTCGCGAGGTGGATGTGGTGCAGTCGAGTTTTTCGACTCCGCGTTGGGGCGACGCCTGCCAAAAACTCCGTATCGTCAACGTGCCGTTTTATATCGACGTGCTCCGCACAAGCCGGCTCGCGCGCAAGACGCGCATTACGGTTGCCGACCTGGAGGGCATGCGCTTGCGCGTGCTTCGTCACGGTAACGACGCCATGGACAGCCTTCGTATCGACCTTTTGGCCGACGGCGGCGTGGACGTGATCGACGTGGACAGCTTTGACTTTGCGCTCTTTAACGATGCGGAGGAAAAGGGTGACGCGGTGCTCACCTGCGGAGCGTGGTCGGGCGTGCACCCGGCCTTTGTGGGCGTGCCGTTTCTGTGCGGCCGCGAGGTGCCGGTCTTTCTGCACTACCCGCTCGAGCCCACCCTCCAAGTCCAAAAATTCGTCAACGCCATGGCACAACTTCTCAAATAGCTATCGTGTCGATGATTCTTTAATCCCCGTCCTAGAAAAATCATCTGGTAGAGTTGACCTCACGTGAATTTCAGCACACTGCGTATCACCTGTGCTTTTGTCATTTGGGGGAGTGAACTTGTGAATACTTCTGTCGCCAAGAAAGCCAGTCGGGCGATGCGCCTGCTCATGATGGTGCTCACGGCAGTTCTCATTTTCTTCTTCATTAATGTTATGCTGCTCGTCTCCGATATCCAGGGCACGGCGCGCGTGGTCAACTACGCCGGTCTGGTGCGCGGTACCACGCAGCGAATCGTTAAGCTCGAGGACGCGGGCCAGCCTCAAGATGACCTGCTCAAAGCCGTGGATTCATACATCAACGGTTTGCGTTACGGAAGTGACGACCTCAACCTCGTCCGTCTCGACGACGATGAGTATCAGGCAAAGATGACCGAGCTTGCAAATTATTATGATGAGCTTTGCGCCGAGATTAGCCGCGTGCGCGAAGTCGGCTACGAGAGCACCGACATCATCTCCATGAGCGAGGAGTTCTTTGGCATTTGCGACGATGCTACGCGACTCGCAGAGGACTACTCTCAGGAGAAGGCGTCGGCGCTCAACTATCTCGAGGGCTTGGTGATCATCGACATCGTGGGCTTGGTGGCGACCTTTGCGGTCGAACTTGTTCGCGCGGTGCGCACTGCCGCACTCAATCGCGAGCTGCAGAACAAAGTCTATCTCGACGAAGCCACGGGACTGCCCAACAAGAACAAGTGCGAGGAGATCTTGGCGCAGGAGCAGCCTGTCTCCGCGGAGGCGCCCGTTGCGGTGTGCGTCTTCGACCTTAACAATCTGCATACGGTCAATAACAACTTCGGCCACGAGAAGGGCGACGAATACATCCGCTCTTTTGCCCGGCAGCTGCGGTGCGTGGCGTCCGAGACCTGCTTTGTGGGCCGCGACGGTGGCGATGAGTTTATCGCGGTGCTGTGGGATGCCGATCGAGCTGCCGTGGAGTCCTGTCTCGCTCGGATTCGTGCGAACGTGAGCGAGTATTCCGAGGCTCACCCCGATATGCCCATCAGCTATGCGGTGGGTTATGCGCTTTCTAGTGATTATGATGAACCGCCCACGATGCGCGAGCTCTTTTCCCAGGCCGACAAAAACATGTACATCGGCAAGAACCGCATAAAGACGGCCGAGGCGGCCGGGCCGCAACGCGAGCAACGGTAAGCTTGCAACAGAGGGCATAGAAAAGCCTCCGCAGCTCGTGTGGTTGCGGAGGCTTTATTCGTTGCGGTGCATTGTGATTGGGTCGTTGAGATGAGTCGATTTGCCCCGAAAGAGGAGGGCATTGACCTTAGGGTCATGCCCGACGAATGAGCGGCAAATCGGCCATCTCGGCGAGCCGAACTATTCCAGCTCAAATGCTCCGGTGTACAGCTGGTAGTAATATCCGCGCTTGGCGATCAGCTCGTCGTGGTTGCCGCGCTCGATGATGCGGCCGTGGTCCAGGCAGATGATCGCGTCGGAGTTGCGCACGGTGGACAGGCGGTGTGCGATGACAAACGTCGTGCGGCCCTCCATGAGCTTGTCCATGCCCGCTTGCACGATGGCCTCGGTGCGGGTGTCGATGGAGCTCGTGGCCTCGTCCAGGATCATTGCCGGCGGATCGGCGACGGCGGCGCGGGCGATCGAAATCAGCTGGCGCTGGCCCTGCGACAGCTGCGCGCCGTTGCCAGTGAGCATGGTGTCGTAGCCGTCGGGCAGGCGGGTGATAAAGTCGTCCGCGCCCGCGAGCTTTGCCGCCGCGATGCACTCCTCGTCGGTGGCATCCAGGTTGCCGTAGCGGATGTTATCCATCACGGTGCCGGTGAACAGGTTCACGTCCTGCAGCACGACGCCCAGCGAGCGGCGCAGATCGGCCTTGCGGATCTTATTGACGTTGATGCCGTCGTAGCGAATCTTGCCGTCGGCGATGTCATAGAAGCGGTTGATGAGGTTGGTGATGGTCGTCTTGCCCGCACCGGTGGCACCGACAAACGCGACCTTCTGGCCCGGCTTGGCAAACACGGACACGCCGTGCAGCACCTCGTGGTCGGGCGTGTAGCCAAAGTCGACGTTGTCCATGACCAGGTCGCCGCGCAGCGGCACGTACTCGATCTCGCCGGTTGCGCGGTGCGGATGTTTCCATGCCCACATGCCGGTGTGGTGGTCAGCTTCCTCGAACTCCCAAGTCTCGGGGTTCACCTGTGCGTTGACGAGCGTCACGTAGCCTTCGTCGGCCTCGGGCTTCTCGTCGATGAGCTCAAAGATGCGGTCGGCGCCGGCGAGGCCCATGACCACGGCGTTGATCTGCTGCGAGATCTGGCCGATCTGTCCGCAGAACTGCTTGGTCATGTTGAGGAACGGCACCACGACGGCGATGGACAGCGCCATGCCCGAGATACTCAGGTTGGGCACGCCCAGCGCCAGGAAAATGCCGCCCGCCAGTGCGACCAGCACGTAGAGCAGGTTGCCCAGGTTCATAAGGATGGGCATGAGGATGTTGGCGTACATGTTGGCCTTCTGGGAGACCTCGAAGAGCTTTTCGTTGCGCTCGTCAAAATCGGCCTCGGCGGCAGACTCGTGGCAGAACGCCTTGACGACCTTCTGGCCGTTCATGACCTCCTCGATATGGCCCTCGACCACGCCGAGCTCGGTCTGCTGCGCGATAAAGAAACGCGCGGAGTTGGAGCCGAGCAGCTTGGTCATAAAGGTCATAAAGGCGACGCCGGCGATGATGACCAGGCACATCCACACGCTGTAGTACAGCATGATAAAGAACACCGTGACGATGATGATGATCGTCATGAGCAGGTTGGGCAGCGACTGACTGATCATCTGACGCAGCGTGTCGATGTCGTTGGTGTAGTGGCTCATGATATCGCCGCACTGGTGCGTGTCGAAGTAGCGGATCGGCAGGTCCTGCATGCGGTTGAACATCATCTCGCGCAGCTTCTCCAGCGAGCCCTGCGTGACGATAGCCATGGCGCGGTTCCAGAAGAGCGAGGACAGGACGCCGACGCCGTAGATGCAGGCGAGGGTGGTCACGAGCTGTGCGATCTTGGGCTGCGCGGCTTCCCAATCGCCCGACTGCCACGATTCGCCAATAATTTGCAGGGCGCTCTGCAGGAAGGTCGCGCCGATGGAGTTGATGATGGCGCAGAGCACCACGCCGGCGACGACGAGGGGCAAAAGCACGGGATAGAAGCCAAAGAGCGTCTTGATGAGGCGCGACATGGTGCC
>DXZZ01000029.1:0-18461 GCA_019419425.1 Collinsella sp.
ATCATCGGACTCAGATCGTACACACCTTCGGAAGGGAAATTTGAATGGTTGGCTTTATTCTTACCGGTCATGGACAGTTCGCACCCGGCATCGCAAGCGCTATCGCGATGGTTGCTGGCGACCAGCCTGCTTTTACCGTCGTTCCTTTTGAGGGCGACCAGGCCGCATCCTACGGTGAGGATCTCCGCGCCGCTATTACCGCCATGCGCGAGGAGTGCGATGGCGTGCTCGTCTTTACCGACCTGCTTGGCGGCACCCCGTTCAACCAGTCGATGATGATTGCCCAGGATGTCGACAACGTCGAGGTTCTGACTGGCACCAACCTTCCCATGGTTATTGAGCTTCTGTTCCTCCGCGGCAATGCCACGCTCGCCGAGCTTGGCGAGCAGGCCGTGACCGTTGGCCAGACGGGCGTCACCGCCCAGACGGTCGCATCCGTTGCCGGCTCCGAGGAAGAGGATATCTTCGGCGACGAGGACGGCATCTAATGGCCGATTTCGGAGCCAACGTCCTGAGCTCCTCGGTCGCCCTTTTAGGCCTGCTTGTCATCATGGGCTTGATTTACACCATCTGGTCGCAAATCAACATGAAGAAGAAGCAGAAGTACTTCAAGGAGCTGCACACCGAGCTCAAGCCGGGTCAAGAGGTTCTTTTCGCCGGCGGTATCTACGGAACCGTCAAAGGCATCGAAGGCGAGAAGGTCCAGATCAAAGTCCGATCCGGAGCCGTCGTAGATGTTTCGCGTTACGCGATTCAGGAGATCAAGTAACTGTCGTCAGCAAATAACGAAAGGAAGCTGATCAACATGGCAGAACCCAACATTCTTCTTACCCGCATCGATAACCGACTGGTTCATGGTCAGGTTGCCACCCAGTGGAACTCCACCCTGGGCTCCAACCTCATCCTCGTCGCCAACGACGACGTGGCGTCCAACACCATGCGCCAGAACCTCATGAAGATGGCCGCTCCCGCCGGCGTCGCTACGCGTTTCTTCTCTCTGCAGAAGACCATCGACGTCATTGGCAAGGCGAGCCCGCGCCAGAAGATCTTCATCGTGGCCGAAACACCGGAAGACGTGCTTACGCTCGTCAAGGGCGGTGTGCCTATAAAGAAGGTAAACATCGGCAACATGCACATGTCGGAAGGAAAGCGCCAAGTCGCCACCTCCGTCGCAGTTAACGACGAGGATGTCGCTGCGTTTAAAGAGCTGCAGGAATTGGGGGTGGAGTTGGAGATCAGGCGCGTTCCGAGCACGCCTGTTGAGGACACGAGCAAGCTCTTCTCGTAATCCTCGTGATCCACGTTGTCAGGAGTGAAACCCTGACGTTCTGTACGTGAAATCCAAAGTGCGTACATACATTTTGAAAGGAGGAGCAAGATGGAATACTCGATCATCCAGATCGCTCTGGTCTTCGTCGTCACGTTCATCGCGGCAATCGACCAGTTTGACTTCCTCGAGTCTCTCTATCAGCCCATCGTCACCGGCGCCGTCATCGGTCTTATCCTTGGCGACCTCAACACCGGTCTTCTCGTGGGTGGTACCTATCAGCTCATGACGATCGGCAACATGCCGATCGGAGGCGCTCAGCCGCCTAACGCCGTCATCGGCGGCATCATGGCAGCCATTCTCGCTATCGCCACGGGCCTCGAGCCCAACGCGGCAGTCGGCCTCGCCATTCCGTTCGCTCTGCTTGGCCAGCTTGGCGTTACCCTGGTCTTCACGCTTATGTCCCCGCTTATGTCCACGGCCGATAACATGGCTCACAACGCGGACACCAAGGGCATCGAGCGCCTGAACTACTTCGCCATGGCTCTGCTCGGCCTGATCTTCGCTGTCGTCGTCACCCTGTTCTTCATCGCTGGCGCTACCATCGGTCAGACCATCGCTTCTGCCATCCCGACTTGGCTGCAGACCGGTCTCTCCGCTGCAGGCGGCATGATGCGCTTCGTCGGCTTCGCCGTCCTGCTCAAGGTTATGATGAACCGCGATATGTGGGGCTTCTTCCTCATGGGCTTTGGCCTCGCGCTCATCACTGTTGCCAACGATTCGCTGGCAACCCCTGCTCTGCTCATCCTCGCTCTCATCGGCTTCGGCATCGCTTTCTGGGACTTCCAGCAGCAGACCGAGCTGAAGGGTGCAGCTGTTTCTGACGGAGGTGACTTCGAAGATGGCATCTAATGAGTATGTGATCCCGGAGCACTACGAGGATCTCACTCCTGCTCCGCAGCTCGACCAGAAGACCCTCAACAAGATGGCTTGGCGCTCCTGCTTCCTGCAGGCATCGTTCAACTACGAGCGCATGCAGGCCGCTGGCTGGCTTTACTCCATCATCCCCGGTCTGGAGAAGATCCACACCAACAAGAACGACCTCGCGGCTTCCATGAGCCACAACCTGGAGTTCTTCAACACCCACCCGTTCCTCGTCACCTTTGTTATGGGCATCGTGCTTTCGCTCGAGCAGAACAAGGTTGACATCCCCACGATCCGCGCCGTCCGCGTCGCCGCAATGGGCCCGCTCGGTGGTATCGGTGACGCCCTGTTCTGGCTGACGCTCGTGCCTATCACGGCCGGCATCACCTCCAACATGGCCATCAACGGCAACGCCGCTGCACCGATCATCTTCCTGGTGATCTTCAACGTCGTCCAGTTCGCTCTGCGCTTCTGGCTCATGAACTGGTCCTACAAGCTTGGCACCAGCGCTATTGACGCTCTGACCGCCAACATGCAGGCCTTCACGCGTGCCGCTTCCATCATGGGCGTCTTCGTCGTCGGTTGCCTGGTCGTCACCATGGGTGGCACCCAGATCAACCTCCAGATCCCCAACGGCACCACCCGTGGCCTCTCCGCTACTACCGTGATCGTCTCCGAGAAGGAGGCCGAGAACTTCACCGGTATGGAGGGTATCGATACCGAGACCGCTGAGGCCGGTACCATCGCCATGACCGATGAGGACGGCAACGCCCTCACCGCTTCCGATGCCGACGGCAACGCTGTCGAGTGCGGCGTCACCGATCTGGGCAACGGCATGGAGTCCGTTACCTACGGCACCGTTACCGAGGATCCGGTCAACTTCTCTGTTGCCGACACCCTCAACACCATCGTCCCGAAGCTCGTCCCGCTTATGCTTACGCTGCTGCTTTACTACATGTTCGCTAAGCACAGCTGGACCCCGACCAAGGGCATTCTCCTGCTCTTCGTCCTTGGCATCCTGGGCGCTGGCCCGCTTGGTCTCTGGCCGAGCATCTGGTAAGGCTCTAGCTTGAGGGGTGTGTCCCTACGCGGCTCACACCCCGACCCCTTAAGCCATGTGTATGTTAAAAGCCGCGTGCTCGAAAGAGCGCGCGGCTTTTGTTTTCTTGTTGATTCGGGTGTGGCAGACAGATAATGCTAAACACCCAAGGTAGTAGCCGAGTTTGAGAAAATGGGAGGATAGGATGGCGATCGGAGCGCGTAAGCAACCGCTGTACGATCAGCTGGTCGATATTCTGACCGAAAAGATCGACCATGAATATCGCGCCGGTGACATGATTCCTTCCGAGCGCGAACTATCGGAGCGCTATGGTCTCTCGCGCACTACGGTACGCCTGG
The DNA here is from genome assembly GCA_019419425.1 of Collinsella sp. Lineage (GTDB taxonomy): Bacteria > Actinomycetota > Coriobacteriia > Coriobacteriales > Coriobacteriaceae > Collinsella. The sequence goes on from DXZZ01000029.1 coordinate 3,590, forward strand.
CTCTGCAGGAACTGGAGCGTTTAGGATTGGTGGTTCGGCAGCACGGTCGCGGTACCTTTGTGACCGACCGTTCGGCAAAGGCAACCAATCTTATGCAGTCCTACAGCTTTACCGAGCAGATGCGCGCGATGGGTCGCGACCCCGAGACCACGATTCTCGAGTTTTGCGAGATGGAGGCCGATAAGAATCTGGCCGAGCATATGGGATTGCGTATCGGCGATCGCATTTTTAAGCTCAAGCGCCTTCGTTCTGCCGACAACATGCCCATGATGGTCGAACGCAGCTATCTACCGGTTCGTCAATTTCTGTCCCTAAAGCGACCGCTACTGGAGCGTAAGCCGCTTTACGATGTGATTGAGCAAGACTTTCAGCAAAAGATACGCGTGGCCGAAGAGGAGTTCTATGCGAGCATAGCCCGTCCCACCGACGCCCACCTTTTGGGAATTGTCGAGGGCTCGCCTGTGCTCGATTTGGTCAGGACTACGTATAACGAGTCAAACGAGGTTGTGGAGTATACACTCTCGGTTGCTCGTGCCGATCAGTTTAAATACAAGGTTTACCACCAGCGTAGCGACTAGTGTTCGCATCGTTTCCATATGATGATTCTTTGCATTTAACTGGTTACTACCAGATAACCAACTGAAGTGTATAATTGCACGTCAGAGGATTACTTCTAGAGATAGGTATTAGAAATGTTCGAGAAGAGTGTCGAGGAGCTCACCGAGCTCGGCGCCCAGATCACCACGGCCGAGATTGCTCAGCAGCCCGAGCTTTGGCGTGATACGCTCAACATCTATCGCGAGAACAAGGAGGCCATCGAGGCCTTCCTGGCCGAGGCTCGCGCTATGGGCGAGGGCCGTCTGTCCGTTGTTTTCACCGGTGCCGGTACGTCCGACTACGTTGGCGATACCTGCGCCCCGTACCTGCGTCACGCTGGCAACACTGATCTCTACGACTTTAAGCCCATCGCCACGACCGACATCGTGAGCGCCCCGCGCGACTTCCTGCGCGCCGAGGATCCCACGCTCGTGGTTTCCTTTGCCCGCTCTGGCAACAGCCCCGAGAGCCTTGCTGCCGTTGCCGTTGCCAAGGAGCTCGTCCACAACGTCAAGTTCCTCAACATCACCTGCGCTCCCGAGGGCAAGCTCGCCGTCGAGTCCGCCGATGATCCCAATGCGCTGACGCTGCTCATTCCGCGCGCCAACGACAAGGGCTTCGCCATGACCGGTTCTTATTCCTGCATGACCCTGCTCTCTACCCTTATCTTTGACGAGGCTTCCGACGAGCAGAAGGCCGAGTGGGTCGAGACCATCGCCAAGATGGGCGAGGAGGTCATCTCCCGTGAGCCCGAGATCGCCGATTACCTGGCTGGCGACTTCAACCGTGTGACCTACTTGGGTTCTGGCTCCTTCGGTGGCCTTGCCCAGGAGAGCCAGCTCAAGATCCTCGAGCTCGCTCACGGTCTGGTCGCTACTTCCTACGACACCTCCATGGGCTATCGTCACGGACCTAAGTCCTTCGTCGACGATAAGACGCTCGTCTTCGTGTTCGTCAACAACGACGCCTACACCCGTCAGTACGACATCGACATCCTCAACGAGATCGGTGGCGACGAGATCGCTCAGCACACCATCGCCGTTCAGCAGGAAGGTGCCACCGTCTATGAGGGTGAGTCCTTCACCTTTAAGGGCTACGAGGCACTTCCCGAGGGCTACCTTGCTCTGCCGTTCGTGATGTTTGCCCAGGCTATCAGCCTGCTCAACTCCGTGCGCGTGGGCAACACGCCCGATACGCCGAGCCCCACCGGCACGGTCAACCGCGTGGTTAAGGGCGTGACGATTCACCCCTTCACCGCTTAATCGCGTCCCCCTGTAAGGGCGCCCGTCCGCTCATAACGGCGGGCGGGCGCTTTTTGTTTTACCTGAGCTGGGTATAAGCATCACCACAGTCAACTGCTTTAGAAGCAAGGAGTGCATATGAGCACGTACGCAATTAAGGCTGACAAGTTCTTCTTGCCGGCAGGCCCGCAACTGGGCGGCTATCTTATGGTCGAGGATGGCGTCTTTGGCGCCTGGCAGGCCGACGAGCCCTCTTGCGAGATTAAGGACTACACGGGATCGTGGATCGCACCGGGTATGGTCGACACCCACATTCATGGCTTCTATAACCACTCGACTACCGATAACGATCCCGAGGGCATTGATATCAGCTCGACCGAGCTCGCCCGTCGCGGTACCACCAGCTGGCTGCCCACGACGTTCACCGATGGCGTTGAGCAGATCAAGGACGCCTGCGCCGCTATCGCCCAGGCGGACGAGGGTCGCGGCCCCGACTTCTGCGGTGCTCGCATTCAGGGCATCTATCTGGAGGGCCCCTTCTTTACCATGAAGCACGTGGGCGCGCAGAACCCCGCTTATCTTATCGATCCCTCCGAGGAGGTCTTCGATCAGTGGCAGGAGGCTGCGGGCGGTCGCATCGTTAAGAGCGCCATGGCGGCCGAGCGCGACGGTGCCGCTGCTTATGCGGCTGCTCTGAACGCCAAGGGTGTGGTGACCAGCATCGGTCACTCCGACGCCACCTACGATGAGTGCATCGCCGCCATCAACGCCGGTGCCAGCTGCTTTACGCATACCTATAACGGCCAGCGCGGTCTGCATCACCGTGAGCCCGGTGTCGTGGGTGCTGCCATGTCCACGCCCGAGACCTACGCCGAGATCATCTGTGACGGCAAGCACGTAAACCCTGCCGCCATCAAGGCACTGCTGCAGGCAAAGGGCTGGCAGCACACGGTGCTCATCACCGACTGCCTGGGCTGCGGCGGCATGCCCGAGGGCAGCTACACCAGTGGTGGCATGGACGTCATCATGAAGGACAACCTGTGCTGGCTCGCCGACGGCAAAAGCATTGCCGGCTCGGTGCTCACGCTTGCCCAGGGCGTCAAGAACATTGTCGATTGGGGCATCGCCAGCGCTGATATCGCCATTCGCATGGCAACCGAGGTGCCGGCTCGCTCTGCGCACATCGAGGATAAGTGCGGCAGCATCATGCCGGGTCGCGACGCCGACTTTGTCGTGTTCGACCATGAGCTCACCCTCGTCGAGACGTATGTTGGCGGCCAGAGCGTCGGCAACGCCTTTACCGATTAACGATAGAAAAAGACGGCGGGCCCGAATCTGCTCGGACCCGCCGTATGGGTTAAACGCTCAAAAGCACCTTAACAGTTACAGCTTGTTAACGATCTTCTTTGCCGTGCGCTTGACGCCGGCCACAAGACCCCCCGCGGGATGCTCCTTTTCGTATGCTAGACGCTTCTCGCGCTTGGCGTACTCTTCGACGATGATGTCGCCATACTCGTCTTCGATCTTGTCGAAGAAGTCGACGGCGCCCTTAATTTCCTCAGCGGTCGGGTGTCCCTTCTGGACGCCGCCGGTGAGTTTGAACGGCCCCCACGTGTCAAATCCGGGGCAGCCGTAGACACCCATAAAGATGGCCTGCCTCATGCGGCAGATGCCATCGATATCCTTGCCGTACCACTTGTTTTTGCCACCGTAGGTCATAAGGCCAAACACCTTGTCCTGCGGCTGCAGCACGTTCGTGAGCACGCGCGCCATATCTTTGTCGATCTCGGAGTAATAGATGCCCGTGGCGACACCGATCAGATGGTATTCGTGCAGGTCGGGGTACTCGTTTTTACCGAGTGACTTCACGTCGAGGGTATCGATTTCGGGGTGTGCCTCAACGATGGCGTCCACGAGCTTTTTCGTATTGCCGTGGTGGCGTGAGGCATAAAGGATGATGGTTCGCATAAGAAGGCCTTTCAGCTGTAATTGCATCAATGTCTGTATGGTACCCCGTTGCATGCCTGGGAAACCGGACGCATCGATGAACGTGCGGGTTTGTCCTTTGGTCAGGGCCGAGACGGGTTCTTGCGAGCAAAAAGCAGTTGTTCGAAAGGATGGACAATGGAATACGCTCTCTCCAACGATTCGATTTCTATCAAGGTCTCCACGGCCGGCGGCTCGTTTACCTCGATTGAGGCTGGAGGTCGCGAGTACTTGTGGCAGGGCGATCCCGCCGTGTGGTCCGGCCAGGCACCGATTTGCTTCCCGATTTGCGGAGGTTTGCGCGATAACAGCGCCATGACGTTTGCCGGACATCATGTGAAGCTCGCCCGCCACGGCTTTGCGCGCAAGCAGGAGTGGAAGCTGTTGAGCCAAAGCGCAAACGAGCTGGCTATGTGCCTGGCATCCGAGGATAACGCCGCGCTGCTGAGCGATTATCCGTATCCGTTTAAACTTGTCGCCCGCTATACGCTCGAGGACGCCGCCGTGCGTGTCTCCTGTGAGGTTACCAACGAGGGCACCGAGGACATGCCTTTCTTTATCGGTGGACACCCCGGCTTTAGGTGTCCGCTCGACGAGGGCGAGTCCTATACAGACTACGAGTTGCGTTTTGAGAAAGACGAGGCTGCGGAGCTCTGCACCGCCGTTCCCTCGACCGGATTGATTGATGTGGACAGGCGCTCCAAGAACCCCATGGTGGGAAAGACGCTGCCTTTGTCGCATGAGCTCTTCGATTTTGCGGAGACCATCTTTGACGTGCTCGAGAGCCGTCAGGTCACGCTTTCCAAAAAGGGCGAGGACAAGGGCGTTCGCCTGAGCTTTGAGGGCTTCCCGTACCTCATTGTGTGGAGCAAGCCCGAGGGTGATTTTGTGGCAGTTGAACCCTGGGGCGGCCTCTCGACCTGTTCCGATGAGGATGACGTGCTTGAGCACAAGCGCGGCTGCCTTATCGCCAAGCCCAAAGAAGCCATCGTGCGCTCGTTCACAATCGAGATTCTGTAGTCGCATGTAGCCAATTCGTTTTGCAAGGCATAAGGAGCCTGCGAGATAAGGAGCTAGAAATGATCCTCACCGTTACGATGAACCCGTCCGTCGATACGCGCTATCAGCTCGATGAGCTCATTATCGACGACGTCAACCGCGTGACGCCCGAAAAGACCGCCGGCGGTAAGGGCCTCAACGTGGCCCGCGTCCTGGGCCAGCTGGGCGACGATGTCGTGGCAACCGGCCTGCTTGGTGGTCATATGGGCGCCTATATGGCCGAGCTCATGGATGCCAACGGCATTAAGAATGATTTTGTGCCCATCAAGGGCGAGACCCGCATCTGCCTCAATATCCTTCATGCCGGCAACCAGACCGAGCTGCTCGAGAGCGGCCCGACGATTGCCCCCGAGGAGCTCGATGCCTTTACCGCCAAGTTCGCCGAGCTTGCGAGCAAGGCCGATGTCGTTACCATTTCGGGTTCGCTGCCCCGCGGCGTCGAGGCGGACTACTATGCCAAGATCACGGGCATTGCCGAGAACGCCGGCGCCAAGGTGCTGCTCGATACCTCGGGTGCCTCGCTTGAGGCTGCGCTCAAGTCCGAGGTCAAGCCTGAGCTGGTTAAGCCTAACCTGACCGAAATTAACGGCCTTCTGGGCACGAGCTTTACCACCGACGATGTGGACGAGCTCCGTTCCGCGCTCGCCTCTGACGCCCGCTTCTCCGATATCCCCTGGGTCGTCGTATCCATGGGTGCTGCCGGCTCAGTTGGCTTCCACAATGGCCGTGCGTTCCGCGCCAAGACCCCCGATATCCCCGCCGTTAACGCTACGGGCTCTGGCGATTCGACCATTGCCGGCTTCGCACATGCGATTGCTGCCGGCGCCGACGACGAGACGGTGCTGCGTACCGCCAACACCTGCGGCAAGCTCAATGCCATGGATCCCATGACTGGCCACTTGGTTATGGATCGTTGGGACGAGGTTTACAACGGCGTTGTCGTGACCGAGCTGTAGGAGCTTGTGCTGCGGCCCCGGCATCGGTTGCTAGCTCATGTCGACGACAAGTGCAGTAGCATTATGCCGGGGCGCGACGCCGACACTGTCGTGTTCAATCCCGACCTTACCCTGGTCGAGACGCATGTGGGTGGCAACAGCGTCGGTAATGCGTTTGCCGAGTAGCCGCCAAAGAAACGATCCGAGAGGGGATTTAGATGATTTACGGTGCATTGGGCGATATCGAGGAGTACCGTGGAATGCTCAAGGGCCTCGACGTGCTGATCGATTGGCTCGAGGAGAACGATCCGGCGAAGCTCGAGGTCGGCAGCCATCCGATTCTGGGCGACAAGGTCTTTGCGAACGTCATGGCTCCCGCGACGCGTCCCGAAGCCGAGGCTCACTATGAGACGCATCAGCGCTATCACGACCTGCAGATCGACGTCGAGGGTCGCGAGGCCTTTAAGGTTGCCACGGGCAGCCTGACGCTGGTCCAGGAGTTCGACGAGAAGGACGACTACGATCTGGTCGATTCCGACGCCTCGATCGCCGGCGATCTTGCTGACGACAAGTTTGCGCTGTTTGTTGCCGGCGAGCCTCACATGCCCACGCTCGAGTTCCCGGGCGATGGCGCGCAGCCGGTCAAGAAGATTTGCTTTAAGCTGCTTGCAGATGCTTACTGGGAGGAGTAGCGCGCTGCTCGGCTGAGCTGTTCGTGCTGCGAGCGTTATCCCTTGGGGGAGCTCGCTTGGGCCCCGCTGATCGCGGTTCCTTTGGGGATTGCGGTTGGCGGGGCTTTTGTTGAGTAGGGGAGTTTCCGGCGGCGTTGTGCTTGGATTGGCGGATGCGCGCCCGAAATCGGCAACAAAAAAGCCGCCCGAAGGCGGCTATCTTGTGCAATGGAGCCAGCGACCGGGCTCGAACCGGTGACCCCCGCTTTACGAGAGCGGTGCTCTACCAACTGAGCTACGCTGGCGGCCATGTGATGGCGCAACTGAGGCGTCAACGGCTGTCTATGATACGAGACATCGCACATCCGCGCAAGGGTTCTGACGGCTTTTCTCACTTTAAATGCACTAATATTGGAGACGCGATGTCTTGCTCTTACGGGTCTCAAACAGAATGGGGCAGCGATGACTCAACCCAAGATTCTTCTCGCACGCATCGACGACCGTTTCATTTACGGACAAGACGTTGAGCTGTGGAACGAAGCCGTGGGTTCCAACCTTGTCCTAATCGTCAACGATGAGATCGCGGCAGATTCGCGCCAATGGGCACCCATGAGGGTGGCGGCGCCAGAAGGCGTTTGGACGCGGTTTTTCTCGGTGCAAAGGACCATCGACGTCATTCATACCGCAACGCCTCGCCAATTGATTCTGATCATGGTGGCCTCACCCTCCGATGCGCTCGCGCTGGTTAAGGGCGGTGTGCCGATCACCAAGATCAGCATTGGTCATATGCAGGCAGGGGAGGGCAAGCGTCCCGCAACGCCCGCAGTTGCCGTAGACGACACAGACGTCGCTGTTCTCAGAGAGCTGCAAAAGCTCGGCATAGAACTAGAAATCCGCTATCTCCCCAGTTCCGCCCCCGACCCCATCGGCAATCTGTTCAACTGATCCCTTGGGGACGGAGGAAAACGGATCATTTTGCCTTCGTAGGGGATCTGTGTGGCGCTGTCCGCCAAAACTATGCCGGTTTACTACGATGAATTGCTTATCGCCGAGCATGCCAAATTTGCAGAGAATAAAACCGCAGGTAGACGAGTTGCTAATTTTTTATAAACCAGCGCGTGGTCGGACATAGTGGGTTCATCGTAGTAATTCGGCATAGTTTTGTTATGTCACCAATTCGGTGGCATCGAAAAGAAGGATTTAGGCATGAAGCAGCGCCCGTTGGCGGTGGTGCCGGCGGGCGTTGCTGTGCGAGATGTCGCGTTGTGGGCCTAGTGCCTCATAAAGTGGTATTCGATCATATTGCTGTAGGGGTGACCCGGACCCACAATGCCCTGCGGGAACAGCGGCTGGTGCGGCGTGTCGGGGTACATCTCGGCCTCGAGGGCAAAGCCGGCGCCCCAGCCATAGTTGGCATCGTCCTTGGCGTGCTCGTCGCCCAGCCAGTTGCCGGTGTAGAGTTGCACGCCCGGGGCGGTGGTGTAGTAGTCCAGCTCACGACCGGTCCACATCTCCTCGACATGTAGGGCGCGACGCAGGTTGCGGCCGTACTGATAGCCATCGATGCACAGGCAGTGATCGTAGCCACGGGCCTGCTTAATCTGCGGGTCGTCGGCCTCCATGCCGGGTGCGACGGGGCGCAGCTCGCGAAAGTCAAACGGTGTTCCCTCGACCGGAGCGATTTCGCCGGTGGGGATGTTCTGCTCGTTAATGGGCAAGTAGTGGGCAGCGTTGGCGATAAAGAAGTGCTCACAGTCCATGCCGGCGTTATGGCCGGCAAGGTTAAAGTACGTGTGGTTGGTCATGGACACGTAGGTGGCGCGGTCGCTCTCGCAACCATACTCGATGCGGAAGACGCCGGTGCGCGTAACGGTAAACATAGCCGTAAAGGTTCGGTTGCCGGGCAGGCCCAGCTCGCCATCCTTAAGCGAGGTGGTCATGCGCACGGCGTTGTGAGTCTCGTCGAGCTCAACGTCCCATACGCGCTTGTGCAGACCATGCTCAAGATCGCTGTGCAGGTTGTTGACGCCTTCGTTGGCCGGCATGTGCCAGTCCGTGCCGTCGATGGTGATCGTGGCGCCCGCGGTGCGGTTTGCCACGGGGCCGATGGTCGCGCCAAAGCAGGCGGGGTTGTCAAAGTAATCCTCGAGCTTATCGAAGCCCAGCACCACATCGCGCACGTTGCCGGGAATATCGGGCACATCGATACCCAGCACGGTGGCGCCATAGTCCATAATGCGAACGCAGATCTCGGGCCCGTTGAGGGTGTAACGATGAACGGAGGTGCCGCACGGCGCGGTGCCGAAAAGCTCGGAAGTGATCATTTGGTTCCTAACATCGAGGTATTTCGGACAAACTGTAGCGCGAACAGGCGAGATTATCACTACACCCCACTAAAGCAGGGGGTATTTTTCTCAAAAAAGTGATGATTGGAGCTGTGCGGGTGTTCATTTTTGACGCGCACGAGTCTGATACAATTTGTTCGTTACTGTTTGAATGATATGCGCGCAAAGAACGGCGAGGATTCATCGTGATTAAGGCAGAGCGACAGGATAAGGTTCGTCAGCTGCTCGAAGAGCAGGGCACGGTTTCGGTCAAGGAGATTTCGGATGCGCTGGGCGTTTCGGATATGACGATTCGCCGCGACCTCGAAGAACTTGCGAGCCTGGGTGAGATCGAGCGCGTGCACGGTGGCGCCCGTAGCGCACAGGGGCGTCCCCATGCTATGTTGCGCCATGAGTATTCGCACAGCGAAAAGCGCACTAAGCATGCCGAGGAAAAGCTGCAGATTGCGCGCCGTGCTGTGGAGCTTATCGAGGAGGGCTCGACCATCTTTTTGGGTACGGGCACTACGGTGGAACAGATGGCCTCGATGCTGCCGGCGTGTCGCCTGCGCATTGTGACCAACTCGCTTTCGGTGTTTAACCTGCTCGAGTCGCGCGAAGACTGCGACCTGTGCCTCGTGGGCGGTATGTACCGTCGCCGCACCGCCGCTTTTGTGGGGCCAACGGCCGAGGATACCCTGCGTGCGTTGGGCATCGACGCGGCGTTTATCGGCGCCAACGGCATTCTGGATGGCGACGTATCTACGTCCAACATGGACGAGGGCCGTATCCAGCAGCTCGCCTTTAGCAAGGCCGACTCACGCTATCTGATCGCCGATTCCAGCAAGATCGGCAAGCGCGACTTCTACACCTTCTGTCGCTTGGACAGCCTGGATGCCGTGGTGTGCGAACCGGGTATCGCCGCCGAGAATCGTGCCGCCATCGAGGAACACACGCAGGTCATCTGCTAGCTAGCGCTGCAGGCGATACTTCCGCTCTCTGACGTGGTGAGGGATTATCGCATCAACGCAACGCGACATGAAGCGCAAATGGGGACTTCACTATCAAATTGTCTCAATCTGTAACAGTTAGGACTTAAAAACTCGGCTACGTGTTACAGATCGAGACAAAAGAAAAAGAACATTAGGACTTGAAAATAAAGTTTTGATAAGGGATTTGTCCAGTTAAGACGGTGCGGCAAGTAATGGCAATTAATTTGCCTCCGGAGTCATAAGCATGACGAGTTAGTTCGATGACCGGAAGTTTTGCAACACCATAATTGCTGGCTTCGGAATCGCTAAGCTGACGTGCTCTATAGCTTTCTCGAGCAGATTGGACAGACTTGGACAACTCGTCCATGATTTTGCTAAATGCCTGAAAATCTAACTGATTATTCGGAACGCGCGACTTTGAAATGAAGAACGTATCAGCGCCTATGAAGCTGCCTTCAAGTTCGTAGGTCAGTTCAAGACGCTGAATCTCATCACGACTTTGGCATCCAAATTGCTGGAGCATCATTACGGAAATTGGACGACCTGATGTGCGGCCGCCGAAATGTTTGGTGATGGTATCCGGATCAACACCATCGCAATGGCTTGCAAAGTCAAAGTCTAAAAGTGAATTGAGCTCGCTAACGCGTTTCGGTGCAACAAACGATCCCTTACCTTGGATTCGATAGATACTTCCACGACGCTCCAGCTCACTCATGGCAAGTCGGACGGTTGTTCTGCTTACGGCGTATTCGTCGCAAAGTTCCATTTCTGTTGGAAGTTTATCGTCTGCTTGATATACATCGACGATCTGCTTGAGCAGCGCGTCGGTGAGCTGTAAATAGAGTGGCCGTTTTTCGTGTGTATCGAGCATTGGAGCCTCAGTTTGCATGTTGGTGGTATCCGATGGGTGCCTCAGTCGGGATGTAGCGTGGGCGAGGCTACCTTAACGTATCACAGAGCGGCTCAGCATGACGATCTGATGCCTGTAGCCACGAAGGGCTTGTCCAAGCGTGAAGATATTCTGGGGCAGACAAATACCGTTCATGGAGTCCCCGATATGTTGGAGGTCAGCGCCAGCGGCTTTTGCTGCAAGGCCTATTTTCTTAATGGTCTCGCTGTCGCAGGAGTCTTGACTTGTCCCGTTCGCCGCCATGACGAGAACCTTTTCTTCAATTGACTTGTCTACGTTGTGGGATCGTACAAAGTCTACGATGGCGCGCAGGTCTGCTTCTTGGAAGCAAGGGACAGTGTAGGGGGCTGGCACGAGAAGGATGTCGACGCCGAGATCAACAAACTTGCGCGCTATTTCGAGTGTCATGACAGGTTCCGCAACGCCCGCTCCATGCATTTTCCCGGCTATGACCAGGCCATCGAAATGCTCTTTGGAGAGTTTAATCGAATGGGCGATTGCATCGTTGGAGACGCCAGTTCCAGGGTTGCCTGTGAGGCAAATAAAATCAAATCCGAGTTCGTTGGCCTTTTCTAGGGTCTTGGGAGAGACGCGCCGACCCATAGGGATTTCTGTACGGGATTCAGACATTTCAGCCTCAATATCAACTGGTTCCAGATTGACGCCAATGGGCCTTCCGCATGCTCGCTTCACCCAAGTGACCGGGTTTTCGGTGAGTTCATCCGGAATGCCGGCAATCACTGGATTGAACACATCGAGCGCGTTAAACAGAAGCAGGTCGGCACCTGCGGCACGTTCGATTTCGGCATTAGTAACGCCGCCGAGAAATTGGGAAGAGGGTACGTTTTCTGCCATGATGGTACGTCCCTCGGAAGCCAGAATTGCCTGCTTTAGATCCATGGGTGACGTGGCGGCAAAATCGGATGCGGACATGTTCAGCAATCGTTTGGGCATTATTACTTCCTTTGACTAGAGTGACAGGCTTGTGACATTGTCCCTAATATTGTTACAACAATATATTTAATATGTTATATCCAATCGGTAAACGGTTACAAACTTATTGTACTGCTCCAAAAAAATAGCTATTAGCTGGACAAATCTAAAATTAAGCAACTGCCGTTCACCGAATAAAGATTTAAATTCTTGACATGTCGACAAAGCGGAAAAAGAATTGGTTATGACAAATCGCGCAAATGATATTACATTTCGCACGAGAACGTATTCACTTACATAAGCGGATACAAACTGGGATGACGACGGTTGAATCCGGATAAATCGTTGTGTGCCCGGCAATCATGAAAGGATGCGTTATGGACGCTATCGTCAAATTCCTTGAAAAACACCAGGCTCTCTTCGACAAAATCTCAAAGAACATTTATCTGGTGGCGATTAAGGATGGCTTTCTCTCGAATATGCCAATTGTGCTGTTCTCGAGCCTGTTCCTTCTTCTTTCGACGCTCCCTGCCTATGTAGGCATCGCGCTTCCGTCTGAGGTGCTGGATTTCTTTAATAAAATCTATGCATATACCATGGGGCTTCTTGGCATTATGGTGGCCGGCACCACGGCGAGCTCACTTGCCATGTCGATGAACCGCCGCATGCCTTCGGGCAAATCTCTTAACCCCACCTCGTGCATGGTTTGCGCCATGTGCGGCATGTTCTTGCTATCGGTGACGAACGATGTTGTCTCGATTGGCGGAGCAGATACATCTGTTTTTGAAACCGGCTATATGGGAACCAAGGGTTTTCTCGCTGCGTTCGTATCCGCATTCTTGACCGTTAATATCTATAAGGTGTGCATTAGCCATAATGTGACGATCAAGCTCCCCAAAGAGGTCCCTGGCGCTATTGCGCAGAGTTTTCGCGATATCTTTGCGTTTGGGTTTTCAATCCTTGCGTGCGCCGTTATCGATCTCGCGAGCCGTACGCTGCTTGCTGTGCCGTTCGCCAATTTGGTATCTGCTCTAATCTCGCCGCTGTTCTCCGCGGTCGACACCTATCCTGGCATGGCGCTTATCGAAGGCGCGGTCGCACTTTTCCAATTTATGGGTATTCACGGTGCTTCGGTTGTCATGAGCCCGATCAATGCTGCGCTCTACGGCAATACCGTTACCAATCTTGAGGTTTTCCAAGCAGGTGGACACCCGTCAATTGCTCTCACGCAGGACTTTACAAGCTTCATCGGCGGTCTGGGCGGTTCTGGCTGCACGTTCATCGTTCCTATTATCCTGATCATGTTTATGCGTTCCAAGCAGCTTAAAGCCATGGGCAAGGCATCGATTATCCCGGTGATTTTTGGAGTTAACGAGCCCGTTCTCTTCGGTATGCCGATCGTTCTCAATCCCTATATGTTCGTGCCCTTCCTAGCGGCTCCTATGGTCAACGCCATAATCGGTAAGTTTTTCATTGACGTAATTGGAATGAACGCCCCCATGTATACCATGCCGTGGGCGCTTCCCGGCCCAATCGGTGCATTTCTCACCACGGGTCTCGATCTACGTTCTCTCGTATTGATGGCAGTGCTGTTGGTCGTTGACTTTGTGATTTACTATCCGTTCTGCAAGGCGTATGACCATCAGCTTTGTTTGGAGGAGTCTGCAAAGGAAGCTGCAGGAACCTCGGATGCAGATGCTATTGCCGCACAAGAAAATGCCGCAAAAGCTCTGGAGGCGGTAAAGAGCAAGGCGGAGCAGATCCGCGTGCTTGTGCTTTGCCAGGGTGCCGGCACTTCAACTCTCTTGGCAAATGCTCTTCGCGAAGGTGCCGCTGCTAAGGGTATTGATCTGGTTTCTCAGTCCGGCGCGTACGGAAGCCACTATGAGACAATGGATCAGTACAACGTGATTGTTCTGGCGCCCCAGGCACGCATGTACTATGACGCTATGAAGGCCGATACCGATCGCCTTGGAATTAAACTGCTCACCACAAGGGGCAAGCAGTATATCGACCTTACCAACGATCCCGAAGGTGCAATTGACTGGATCGTTCAGGAGCTGGCCAAATAGCGGATGCACTTCGTCGTTGATCCGTCGGTGCGTAGTACGGCCTCGCAGCTTATTGAGCTGCGGGGCCGTATTTCGTTGAGTATCTAATTGAGACAATGAGCGCAACCGTCGTGAGATCGCATTGGCGCTATCCGAGTCACCGACAAACTGTCTTCCATCTATGTGACCCAAAGGTCATCTCCGCTAGGCCGACGATGCAAATGACTCTGCTTCCTTTGGGTCCGAACGGGACATTGGCTCGCCCTTGCCAAATCCCACGAAGATAGAACTCGATTTGCTCGTGGCGCATGCATCAAAGAGTTTTTGATCAAGGTGCGCCTTCTCAACGCATTGATTCAAAACAAATATTCAGTTTGTGGGCTAGACCAGGCGGGCGTAGTCCTGTGACTGATGAAAGATGTGAGCGATATAGATTGTTTCGTGCTCAAACTTATAAAGGCACACGTAGTTGTTGACGGGAAACGATCGGTAATTACGTGCCGCCAGCTCTTGCATATGCGAGAGGGGACGTAGGAGCGGCTGCTCGCGAAGCAGATCAAGCTGATATTCAAACTCAGCGACAAAATTGCCTGCTGCACGCGGATTCTTGAGGATTTGAGCAAGGTACCCGACGATACTCTCGTACTCATATCGCGCGCTTTTGAGTATAACGACGTTATAGGTCATATTTGTCTCGTATCGCGGTCGCGAAGGAGTCGTAGTCGCTGTAGTCGCCTTGCGATATTTCGTCTTCTGCCAACATCATACGAGACAGCAGTTTTGCCTTGGCGATTTCTTCTTGCATGAGGCGATACTGGTCGCTGCTGATGCAGTGCATGGCCTCGTAGCCGTTCTTAGTTACGGTGACGTCGCGCTCAGACTCAACAAGTGCGGTGAATGTGGCAGTGTCCTTCATGTCTCGGACGGGCACACAAGCGGACATGGGTACCTCCTTTGCGTCGTGGCATAATTGTACCACGGCGTGTCCAAGCGCCCGGTACCGTCGAATCGTCTCAATCTGTAACAGTTGGGATCGAAAAACTCGGCTACGTGTTACAGATTGAGATCTTCAAGTTCGGACCGTTCGTTTGTCTCGATCTGTAACAGTTAGACGGTCGAAAGTGGGCTACGTGTTACAGATTGAGATCTTTCAGCCCTGGTCGCCCGTTCGTC
>DXZZ01000003.1:0-25620 GCA_019419425.1 Collinsella sp.
AACATTCGACGTTTTTTGCCAAAATCGGGAAAAGCATCGAATGTTGTGATGGTTTGTATGCTGAGGATGGGCTTGGGAAGTCCGTTTTGCTCGAAGCGACCTGTCCTGTCGTACGGGTGTCGGCATGATTCTCTCGTGGGATATTATGTTTTCCGAAGAATAAAACGCCGCGTGAGGGGAGGGCTGCGTGGACGGGCGCATGCAACATGACGGCTTTGGCCGCGACATTAACTACCTGCGTATTGCCGTTACCGACAAGTGCAATTTCCGCTGCATTTACTGCATGCCGGCCGATGGCGTGGCGCCCCGCGCGCACGACGAGCTGCTCAGTGCCGAGGAAATCGCCCGCTTTGTGCGCCTGGTGGCGGGGGAAGGCATTCGCCGCGTGCGCCTGACGGGTGGTGAGCCGCTGGTCAGCCGCCGTATCATCCCGCTCATTCGCGACATCCGCGCGATTTCGCGGATCGAGGATATCTCGATTACCACCAACGGCGCCCTGCTGCCCAAGTTGGCACCGCAGCTCAAAGATGCCGGGCTTAACCGCGTCAACATTTCGCTCGACACGCTCGACCCTACGCTGTTTGGAAAGATCACGCGCCTGGGTCGGCTCGAGCAGACCATGGCTGGCATCGACGCGGCGCTGGCTTGGGGCTTTGAGCCCGTTAAAGTCAACTGCGTTGTGGTGCGCCGGCTCAACCAGGATGTGGCTGCCCTTGCGCGGCTGACCGTCGACCGCCCCATCCACCTGCGCTTTATCGAATACATGCCCATCGGCGACGAGCGCACCAGCTCGCATTGCACTGTGGACCCGCATGCGCCTGCGCTCAATCCCGAGCTGTGGGACGCGAGCGATACTGTGCCGAGTGACGAGCTGCGGGCGCGCATCAATGCCGGGGCCGCCGCGACGGGGCTGGGCGAGCTCGAGCCACTCGACATTAACGACGCTCCTGTCGGCGCGGGCCCTGCGCGCTATTGGCGCTTTCCGGGCGCGACGGGAACGGTCGGCTTTATTAGCGCCATGTCCAATCATTTTTGCGCGAATTGCAACCGTCTGCGCCTGACGGCCGATGGCAACGTGCGTCCGTGCCTGTTCAGCGATGCCGAGTATTCGGTGCGCGACGCCCTGCGCCGTGGTGATGATATGCAGGTACTTTCGATTTGGCGCGATGCCGTGGCCCACAAACCGCAGGAACACGCGATAATTGAGGGCACGCAACGATTTATGTCCCAAATCGGAGGATGATCATATGGCCAAGAGCAGGTACGCCGATGCCACCAAGGCCGCTCGCAGGGCCGCGATGTCTGCCCACAAAGTCACGGCTGCGGCGAATGCTGGCAATGCCGACGCGTCCGCACAGCCGACTGCCAGCGCTGTCGCCGAGCCCGCCCGTGACGCCCGTCGCGACGAGCTGACGCACGTGGACGCCAAGGGCGAGGTACGTATGGTCGACGTGTCCGACAAGGCCGAGACCCATCGCATTGCCATCGCCGAGGGCACCATCCTCATGCACCCCGAGACGCAGGCCATGGTGCTGCAAGATCGCGCCAAAAAGGGCGACGTGCTTGCCTGTGCGCGTGTGGCAGGCATTATGGCTATCAAGCGAACGAGCGATATCATTCCCATGTGCCATCCGCTGCTCATTACCAAGAGCAAGTGCGACATTGCGCCCGTCGCTCCGGCGGGGACGCCGGCCGAAGACGTGCCCGAGGGCTGGGCGCCGGCGCGCGTGGACGGGCAGGTTGGCTTTCACGTACTGGTTACGGCCGGCGTGACGGGCAAGACGGGTATCGAGATGGAGGCCCTGACCGGCGCGAGTGCCGCGTGCTTAACGATCTACGACATGTGCAAGGCAGTCGATCGCGGCATGGAGATCGTCGACGTGCGCCTGCTGCACAAGGAGGGCGGCCGCTCGGGCGTGTGGGACCGCGCAGAGCGTCAGGCCGCTGCCGTTGAGGCCGTGGCCGCTGACGGCGCCGCGCCCGCAAGCGCACCCGTCGCCGTCGCGCCCGCAGCTCCGACACCGGCCGTCCCCGCGATCGCGTTTATCGGCTACCAAAACTCGGGCAAGACCACGCTCGTCGAGAAGGTCATAGCCGAGCTCACTCGCCGCGGCCTGCGCGTGGGTTCGCTCAAGCATCACGGGCATCACGGCTTTGATATCGACGTGCCCGCTAAGGATACGTGGCGCCATCACCAGGCCGGATCCAAGCACGTGGGCCTCATCTGCGCCACGCGCTGGGCGGAGTACGCCGACACGCGCGAGGAGGACGAGATGCCCGCGCGCGAGCTGCTGTCGCGCTACAACGATGTCGACGTGGTAATCATTGAGGGCTACAAGACCGAGAGCTTCGACAACATCGTGGTCGCGCGCTCCGGTGTCGACCGTCTGCGCGGCAAGAGCTCACTCGACCTGGTCGATGGCCACACGCTGGCCCTTGCCTGCAACGAGGCACTGGCGCGTCAGGCCTTCGACGCCGGCTTTGCGACCCGAGCCATCAACATCAACGACGCCCGAGCCATCTGCGATCTCATCCAAGACCACCTTTAAGGCTTGGCGCTGCGTCGGCCCCAAGCACCCCATCTCGCCCCTCAAGCCGTCGCTCGCGTACCAAAGTACGCGTCGCTCCTCTTTCGGGGCGACCTGGGGCACTTGGAACCGGCTCGCTGCGCTGCCATAACATGCCAAAAAGGGATAGGTTTATTTTGGCAGGTTTTATCTGGGCAAACGTCATTTCCACCACAAAGGGGCCAGGCACCTTTGTGGTGGTTTTTGCTTTGGTGGATGTGTGGGACATGCCTTACAATCTACCAAGTAGTTCATGACGGGCGAAAAACGGAGAGAAGGGTCCTGATGCGTCCTTAATGTTTCATGCGGATAGATTGATTTGACAGACGGTGGCGAATGCCCACCGCCCGTATTCGTATGAAACAAGGAGTCTCCATGCTCGCATCTCTTTTCTCAAAGCCTCAATCATCGCTGTCCGTGCAGGCCAAGCGGCTGGTGGCGATGCGCTTTCTCATCTACACCGGGTTTCAGACCAGTTATTTTATCGGCGTCATCGGAACGCTCACCTATGCAGACGATGCCTCAGTCGTGGCGACATCGCTGGCCGTTCTGTTTATGAACGTTTTCGTGATCCTGGGATCCTTTGCGGGTGGCGCTGCGCTCGACGCCTGGGGTCCGCGCCGCCATTTCTTGCTGAGCATCATCGGCGCTCTTGCAACTGGCACGGCAATCATCGCCTTTGGTAGCGCGACCGGCGTCGTCCTGCTCGGCGCGGTGTTTCTGGGCTTTGTGATGGGATTCGCCCAGCCCATCGCCACGTCCTATCCGGCCTACCTCACCGACGATCCTGTCGAGCTCAAAGACATCAACTCCGCCATCGCCATGTTTTCAAACGTGAGTATCATCGTTGGCCCCACGCTGGGTGGCTTTGTCGCGGCTGCTGCGTCGTCGCGTGCGGTGTTCGTGCTTATGATGCTCTTTACCGTGCTGGCGTTCGTCGTCGGTTGGGGCTTTAGGCCGCAGACCAGCCATGTCGCCGGGCATGCGGATGCCGATTCGACAGAGGAAGGGGAGCGTGCGGGACAAAGCTCCAACCCCAGCACGTCCGCCCGCGCCACCTTCGCAGCCAGCATCAAGACAGTCTTCACCAACAGCGTCCTCGCGCTACTTTTCTGCATCATTTTTCTTTCGAACTTTGGCTACGGAGCCTTCGATCCGCTCGAGTCGTTTTTCTATCGCGATGTCCTACGCGTCGGCGTTGAGTGGATGGGCTGGCTCTCGTCGGCCTCGGGCGTGGGCGCGGTGCTGGGTGCCGTGCTCGCGCTCCGCTTGCCGCCGCACCTGGTCAACCTTAAAACGCTGCTCGTGGCGCTCATGTCCGTGGGCCTGGGAAGTCTGCTCTATGTGGGGACGCCGTACGTGGGCGTGGCCCTCGTCGGCCAGATCGCCCTGGGCATTGCTTGGGGTGTCGTCAACCCGCTCCACAACACCATTGTGCAAACGACGGCTCCGCTCGAGCAGCTTGGTCGCGTCAATTCGGTCATGGGCTTTGGCAATATGTTCGCTGGCGTGGCCCCTCTGGCAATTGCCCCGTGGCTGGCGGCAACATTTGGCGTACAACGGACACTCGTGGGGGCAGGCATGGTCGTGACGGCGGTCCCTGCGGCGTTGCTGCTGTTTGGTCGCAGGCATTTTGATCGTGCCGCAAGGCAGTAAAACCATCACAACATTCGATGAAAATCGCGATTTTGCCGAAAAACATCGAATGTTGTGATGGTTTGGCCCGCAAACGTCATTTCCACCACAAAGGAGCCAGGCACCTTTGTGGTGGTTTTTGCTTTAACGGGCCGCGCCTGCGCCTTGGTATACCATGTACGCCGTTTGCGAATATACCCCACACCGCCGCACAACCCAGAAAGGCCCCCATGGACACTACCTTCAGCCACATCAAAGCCGTGTTCTGCGATATCGACGGCACACTGCTCACGAGCCAGCACACGGTGTCCCCGCGCACCGTGGCGGCGATCCGCGCCCTGCGCGAGCGCGGTGTGCTCTTTGGCCTGTGCACCGGGCGCGACGCCCACGCGACCGAGGCCATGTACGAGCTCTGGGGCATCGAAGGCCTGGTGGACGTGCTCGTGGGTTGCGGTGGCGCCGAGGTCATCGACCGTGCGCACGACATCAACGAGCTGAGCTATCCGCTGCCGGGCGAGACCATCGCGCGCATCTGCAAGCACATGGCGGACCTTCCGGCAACGCCCGTCTGCCCCCGAGACGGCGTGTTCTACGTGCCCGAGAGCAATGCGTGCGTCGAGCACCTGTCGCGCGTCGACGGCGTGCCCTACCAGGTGGTCGATTTTGCCGAGTTCTTGCGCGGGCCGCAGCCCAAGGTGATGTTTACCATGGCACCCGAGGTAATGCCGCGGGTGATTGAGCGGGCGTCGACGTTTGCCGATGACACTGTTAAGGCGGCAGCTCTGCAAACCACGCAGCGGCTCTACGAATTCATGGATCCGCGCGTGTCCAAGACTCGCGGCCTTGTGCGCGTGGCGGAGCTCAACGACATGGAGCTCCAGAACATCTGCGTGTTTGGCGATGCCGATAACGACACCTGCATGGTGGCCGACGCCGGCGTGGGCGTTGCCATGGCAAACGGCAGCGCCGCCACCCGCGCCGCCGCCGATTTTGTAACCGCCAGCAACGACAATGACGGCATTGCGGTCTTTATCGAGGAACATCTTCTGTAGCGCCGGGGGAGAGCCACCGCAAAGGGGACAGGCGCCTTTGCGGTGGCCTCAGGCGATTTGGGCGAATTGATGCCTAAAATCTGCGCGAAAATTCAAATTTAGTTGTCTGAACATTACGCTTCTAACCACCGATGGGTTAAAGATATTCTCATCAGTTTGGTAGGGTATTCCTCCCGGTTGATGACCTACCGCTCACTGTCGTTATTCGACCGTTCACAGGATGTTTGCTCTTGAGCAAAAGGTTGTGCAAATAAATAAAATGCTATTAAAAAACTGATAACTAACTTAATTACCAGTAGAAACAGATGTTTTATAGCGAATAAACGAAGGCAAATCTAAACAATTGTCAAGAGAATTAAGAACTTGCAAAAAAATGTCGGTTTTGCTGCTCAGATGTTTAAACAATCGTTATAATTGCATCACTTAGCGAGCGCAATTACAGATTGCGCAGATACGTTTGATAGGGAAAGAGCAAGATCGCGGTCTCTTGGGGAGGAGACATCGATGAAAGCGAATTCGGACAAATCTAAGCAGAGTAATAAAGCGACGCGCCGTGTACTGGCAGGCGTTTTGTGCGGAGCCTCCGTGTTGAGCCTGGTACTGTCGCTCGTCATGCCTCCGATCTCGCAGGCCATCGCCAACGATGCCGAGGCGGTTTCTACCGAGGAAACTGTGATGGGGGGGGGTTCCTCAAGTGAGTCTACTGGTATAGACAACAGTACTAACGGGGATGCCGGCACAGACGCCGATAACCAGAACAGCGACGATGCTGCGAGCGACGACGATGCTCGGCCGGAGGAGCAGTCCAAGTACGAGTCGCAGGCGGAAGATAATGATGCGATGGATGTTAACGCTGTCGCGTCAGCCGAGGAGGCTGCAGAGAGCGAAGAGACAACCACAGCTATTACTAACATTACTAACGCCGATGATTTGTCAGCTAAGCTTCAAGGCGTTGGGGAAAACCAAACTGCCTGCTTCGAGCTTACAGCTGATATTGACTATGCTGGTGAAATCAAACTTGAGAAGAGCGGCAGCAATATAACGCTGAACTTAAACGGTTATAAGATCAAGTGCTTGAACACCGAAATGCCGTTATTTGATGTTGCTAACGGCG
This sequence comes from Collinsella sp., assembly GCA_019419425.1. GTDB lineage: Bacteria > Actinomycetota > Coriobacteriia > Coriobacteriales > Coriobacteriaceae > Collinsella. The sequence continues at coordinate 6,369 of DXZZ01000003.1, forward strand.
CAACACTTACAATTAAGGACGAAATTAAGGACTCCGCGCCGGTGACTGAGACGGTCAACGATGTCCAACAGCTGACTAATCAGGGGCAGAACCCGAATCCCAATAATTATGGCAAGAAAGTCGAGCTAAATTACGTTGGTGGCATTCCGTCTAATCTTACCTACTACGTGACCAAATCGACTCCGAGTGGTACAGGGACAATCGAGACGCTTGTCAGACATAACGTCGATATTAAGGGCGCCATCGTGGCGTGCGACGGCAACGCAAATCTAAAGCTCATCAATCTGTATAACAACAACGGCAAGGGTGGCACGTTTAACCTTGTGAGCGGCGTGATCACGCAAAAACAAGGCAGCAGCGTTAGCAGCTTGGTCTATGCCGAGAACGGCTCTACCGTCAACATGCGCGGCGGCTATGTGTGTGGAGCTTCTGGCTCGGGTGCGGGCGGCGGAATTGAAATACACGGTAATTCGACCCTCGAGGTTTCCGGTGGCGTAATTGCCGGCAACAGTGCTCCTAGTGGCGGTGGTGTGTATGCTAAAGACTCCACGGTCAACATAACTAATGGCGTAATCTCCGGCAACAGCACGCTTGCTACTGGTGTTGGTTTCGGCGGCGGCATCATGGCCGAAGGCGGCAGCGTTACTGTTTCTGGTGGCTACATTACTAACAATAAATATGCCAATTACTGTGGTAACGATGGTAATGGCGATCATGGCGGTGCTGGACTTGCCGCTAAAAACGGTACTCATGTCACCATTTCTGGTGGCCAGATTACGGGCAACTATTCTGAGGAAGCTGGCGGTGGCGTCTATGTGACCGACATCGGACACCAAGGGGGGAGAACGGCATGGCGGCTCAACATTACGGGGGGAACTATTGCCTCTAACGTGAGTTTTCGCTCTGAGGGTGCCGGCATTCGCGTGGGCCAGATGGTTGACGCGATGATAAAAGGAGCGTCAAATTCAAATCCAGTCTATATCACTAATAACCACTGCATGTCTCGCTTTGACTGGGGTGGAGGCGGCATCTTCGTCCAGGGCGATTCTAAGGTCGCGTCTAATGCTGGTAGGCTATTTGTCTATAACTCCTATATAAGCAGCAATGAGGCCGGTGGCTACGGTGGCGGCGTTGCGGTTTGCCCGACGGGTAAGACTTTGGTGACAGGCACCGACGGCACGGCGATTTTCGGTAATACTTCTGCCGGAAATGAGCAAAACGCGAACGATTACGAATCCGTGAGTAATACAGGCAATAACGGCACCCCCCATCTTTCCGGCGGTGGTCACGGTAAGGACCAGGACTCCGACGCCTACAATGCCGAAGTGTTTCGCGAAAACGGCCACGCGGACTTCTTCCTTGCGGCGGAGGGTCATACGACTCCGATCGCGGCGGTGATTGGCAAAATGCTTGGCGGCGGCGATGCTAAGTATCGGGGAAGCTTAGAGCTTCAGAAAGCCATTACTGTCCCCGCTAACGGTGGCGTGCAGGTATATAACAGCATCGGCCTGAGTTCGAATGTTAAGGCTCAAGACCCCGAGGCGATCAATGCGCGAAAGGCTGCGCTAGAAGCGGGCGCGACGTTTATCACGGGCAATTATTCCTGGAACCATGGCGGCGGCATCATGTCGAACGGCGACCTGTACATGGGCGCGCCTGAGGACACGTATGTCTATCCGAGCCTCAAGCTCAAGGCGACCAAGAAGCTGGAAGGCCGCAAGCTCAATGATGGGGAGTTCTCCTTTACGGTGTATCGCAAGGATTCAGACGACCCTTTGGCTGGCACGACAGCTGGCACGACATTCAATCGCGACGTTTGCACCGAGGTTGGAACAGCAGCAAATGATGCAGAAGGCAGCATTACGTTTGACCTTGGTGAACAATTCGCATCGAGTGGCGCGGGTAACGAAATCACATACTACTTGGTCGAAGATCCCGGTGGTGATTCTGGCATCACGTACGACTCCAGCGTGTATAAGATTGTGGTGACGGCCGAAGATACCAAGACCTTGCTCATGTCTGTTCCGAGTAAAGAAAACTCAAGCCAACTGAAGGATCTTTACATCCATAACTACACGATTAAAAACGTCGGTGTAACCAAGTACGAATTCCGCGAGTCGTCTGGGAAGTGGGAGAACGTAAAAGCGAGGAGCAAGGTGCAGAAGAGTGGAGACTATTATCCAATTATCTGTGAGGGTGACTCCACGACTTTCACTAACAAGTTCACTCCGTACGACTCGAAGGGCTCCTGGACGCCTATGGCGACTAAGGTCGTTGAGGGTGGCGAGATGAAGGAGTTCACGCTCCAGCTTGCGACCGACACAGATTTTACGGATATCGTTAGCAGCAAGTCCACCACTGCCGACGGCGACAAGTCCCAGACCCTGAGCTTCGACAAGATTGATTACAAACTCGATCAACTCGACCAGCTCGCGTCTGGCCCCACTGGCCGTGGTGCTTCCAAGACCTTCACGTACTACGTGCGCGAGAAAGACGACGGTTCGCTGTTCTCGCACTATACGTACGACAAGTCGGTCTATCAGATTACGGTTAACGCGACTGACGACTCTAACCACCATATCGACGTCACTGCGACCTACAAGCAGATTCAGGATCGTGATGGCAATGAAGTGACCACTGACACGCCCCACGACCTCACCGGCAAGTCCACTCCCACCTTCACCAACACCTACTCCACCTCTTTGCCCCTTTCTGGTATGTCGGGCGTCACTCTGACGTACCTTGCCGGCGCGGCGGTGCTTTGCGCTGCTGCGGCCTGGATGCACATTCGTCGCAAGGCGAATGCGAAGGGAGGTGAGCGTCGTGAATAAGAAAGTTTGCTCCTTCCCGATCTTGTTTGCGCTGCTTGCCCTCCTGATCGGCATCTGCGCGGTTGTGTTCCCCGCATCCGCGCAGGCCGCGCCGACCTCGACCGGTTCCATCACGGTGAGCGGCGCCGTGGCGAGCAACTACGACGCCTACCAGATCTTTAGCGCCAACGTCGTCGACGGCGACGGCGACGCCAAGACCTTTACCGACCTCGCTTGGGCAAGCGACGCCGCGCGCGACGCTGTCCTGCCTGTGCTGCACAGCGCCGGCATGCCCGATTCCCAGACCACCGCGCAGGAAGCTGCCGAGTGGCTCAACACCGATTCCCACCTTACGAGCGCGCTGAGCGCACAGCTCGCTCGTTCCCTCCAGAGCTCTGGCGCCGTGCCCGTGGCCCTTAACGCGGGCACGGCGGCCGAGCTGCCCTGCGGCTACTGGCTCATCGTCGCCAGAGACGACGCCATCGCCCAGGGCGAGGCCGGCACCGCGCCGATCATGGCGCTGGTGGGCGGCAACGCCGTCACCGTCAAGCCCAAGGCCGCGACGCCCAAGGTCGCCAAGCACGTGCTGGAGGACAACACCGCCGCATGGCAGAAGGCCGCCGACGCCACGGTCGCCGACGACCTGTACTGGCGCCTCTCGGCCACGGTTCCCGCGGGCCTTTCCGCCTATGACACCTACGCGGTGCAGTTCGTCGACACCATGAGCGCGGGGCTCGACCCCTCCAAGGTGGCCGCGAGCATGCGTGTGTACGTGGCGGCGGGCGCGGATGGCACCTTCGACGCCGTCTCGAACGGTAAGGACGGGCGCGCCGGCACCGAGCCCGCGCAGGGCTGGACCGACATCACGGCCCAGTGCGCCACCAAGGTGGCGGCGGACGGGACCTTCACCGTGCGCACCGGCGACCTGATCGCCGCGCTCGGCGGGGCCGACGCCTTCGCCGCGGGCGCCCGCGTGGTCGCCGTGTACAACGCGCCGCTCAACAGCGCGTGCAACCGCGGCATCGCGAAGGGCAACCCCAACGAGGTCTATCTGCGCTACCCGCGCTCTCCCTTTGCCGACCAGTCCGGCGATGCCGGCTTCACCCGCACGCCGAGCGACGATGCGTGCGCCTACACTTGGGATCTCGCGCTCACCAAGCGCGGCAGCGACGGCGACAAGCCGCTTGCCGGGGCGGTCCTGAGCATCGCCGACGACCGCGGCCGCACGCTGGCGGCCGACGGCACGTGGGATGCGGAGGGCAAGGCCACCGTCACCACGGGCGAGGACGGCCGTGTGACCGTCTCGGGCGTGGACTCGGGCAAGCTGGAGGTCCGCGAGCTCAAGGCGCCCAAGGGCTACACCGCCTTTGAGGGCACGCGCTCCGTGACGGTCAAGGCTGAGGGCCTGGACGTCGACCAGGTGGCGGCCGCCAAGCCTAAGGTGACCGTATCGGCCGAAAGCCCTCTGCGAGTTGATGCCGCCGATGCCGGGAAGGGTTTAGTCGAGTTGTCGGTGCTTAACACCCCAAGTAACGAAGTGAGTCGAGGCTTTATGCCCTCGACGGGAGATAGAACGTTGGTGTTGGTAACGGCTTTGGCCGTCATCGGAGTAGTGGCTATTGTCGTCGCGCTCGTCATCAAGCGGGGAGGAGGTCGCCATGATAAATAATTGTCCCCCCCCCTGCTCAATGGCGTACTGCCTCCGTAGCGATTAGAGCGCAGGGAAATGAGCCTGCTGACTTTTGGTGATGACGAGAATTAAAGCAACCTCCAAGAAAGAGGTCCCAACATGAAAACAACCAAGAACATCGCACGCCTGGCAGTAACCGCCGGCCTCACCGCAGCCCTGAGCTTCGGCGGCGTTATGGCGACAGTCACGATGGCGTTTGCTGCGGAGGGTGCTGCCCCCAGCTATTCGCTCACGATTAACAAGTCCGTGGACAATGACTCCACTTCGTTCAAGGCGTATCAGATTTTTAAGGCTGACGTTATTGACGGAAAGTCCGGTAAGGTTGCGTCCAACATTGAGTGGCCGAGTGATGACGTAGAGACTGCGGTCCTGAAGGTGCTTGTTGATAATAATGTCCCAGGGATTACCTTAGACTCGACCGCTTCTGACGTTGCCGACTACCTTTCCAAGATCACTGATACCACTGATACCACGAGTCTGCCGCAGAGCAGCATCCTTAACAAGATTGCCTTGGCTGTAGAGAAGAGTGTTACCGCTACGGGCGATTCCTTTGCCGCCGGTCGCGCTTTCACCACTACGAGCGCTGGCTACTACCTGTTCATGACCGATACCGACTCGCTCAGTGCGAATGAGAAGCAGACCGGTACCTCGCCGATCTTTGCAGTCGTGGGCGGCAACGCAGTGGTCGTTACCGAGAAGACGAGCATCCCGACCGTGACGAAGCAGGTCAAGGACGATGGTGCGGACAACGACTGGAAGTACAAGGCGGACTCCCAGATGGGTCAGACCGTTCAGTACAAGCTGACCGGCACGGTTGCAAGCAATGTCGACACGTTCAACACCTACTATTATGAGTTCCACGATGAGCTGTCTGCCGGTTTGACTGTTGATAAGTCCACTGTCAAGGCCGTGATTGGTGAGACTCAGATCACGCCTACTTCTGTGACCATGTCTGATCCCGATTCAAATGGCAGAACGGTCTTGAGCGTAAAGTTTGACGATCTTAAGGCTGCCGCCACGGCGGCCGGCGTCACTGTCGGCGAGCATACAAGGGTCGTTGTCACGTACAGCGCCAAGCTCGACCCGAATAAGTCCCAGCATGTCGTTGTCGGTGGCACGGGCAACTCCAACACCGTCAAGCTCATCTACTCCAACAACCCTGGCCACGATTCCCGGGGTGAGTCTGTGCCCGACACCGTGCGCGACTACACCTATGCGCTCAAGCTCGTCAAGAAGGACGCGACGGATGAGAATAAGATACTTAAGGGCGTAAAGTTCACCATCCGTGCCACTGATCCCGACGATATTGCATCCAAGGACATGTATGTCCAGGAGAATGGCTCCCTCGGTACTGAGGCTTATGAGTTCACGACCACCGACTCCGGCGAGATTAACGTCAAGGGCCTCGATGCCGGCACCTACACCGTCAAGGAGACCCATACGCTCGCCGGCTATAACACCATCCCCGAGTTCACCTTCACCATCAAAGCCATTGGATTCAACCAAGCAGAGGGAGAGGGAGAAAACAAGATTACGGTCGAGACGAGCACCAGGGGTTCCAATTTGGTCGAGGTTGACACGACTAACACGGACAACGGTACTGCTGCCTTGATCGTCAAAAACAAGCAGGGTTCCGGCCTCCCGCTCACCGGCCTTAACGGCGTGACGTTCACTTGGATCGCTGGTGGCGCGGTGCTGTGCATCGGCGTGGCTCATCTCATCCGCAGCCGTAAGCAGGCTGAGGAGTCCGAGCAGGAGTAACGCTCACTCACCCATCCCTTTGGCAGGTGGGATGTGATGGCCATGAGACTTGCGGACACTTTTCTCGTTCATCCACGTTCTTGCTTTGCCATCCTCTTTTCGGGGCAGACTCCGTACTGGAGTCTGCCCCGTTTTTTGGGATAACGCAGCCAGCCTCCACCGTCCGATGCGGGTACGTTCGTCATCGCGTTTCTTGACTCGTATGAGGTTCGGATTAAGGTCCGTAGGCGCACGCGCGGTGCGGACGGTAGAAGGCATTTGCGCCGCAAGCGCAAATAAGAATGCCCGGGGGTCGGATCCCGGGCATTTAACTAAAGCTGAAAACTAGGCTGCCCGCGCTCCTAAGTACTTACGCGGGGTGCGTCGTTTTCTGTTGACATTGTATCCCGAATCGCCCCGCCGATCCGGGACATTTTGAAAACGCAAATGCTGGCCTATGCTCGCGCCGCACAATGCTGTCTAGCTGTGTTGTCCGGCGCGGAAGCCCGCGATTCGGCTATTATTTGTTTAGACAACCCGAGCTGTAGAGGAGTGACTGGCGATGGTGCAGGGCGCCGAACATATGAAGAACAATAACGCCGCGGCCAACGGCGGCTCAAGCCCTCAGCCCAAACCTCAACCAAAGCCCAAGCGTCGCCGCAAGCGGCTGCCGCGCTGGGCCGACCGGCTCATCACCATCGTCATCATCCTTATTGGCGTGGGCCTTATGACCTGGCCGTGGATCTTGGACCGGCTCGAGGCCTCGGGCGTGTTCAACCAGATCAGTACCGTGTCCAGCACCGTGGACGCGCTCTCGGAGGAGGAGCGCGAACGCATTTTGCTGCAGGCGCGTTCCTATAACGAGCAACTTGCCGGCGAGGCCACCGAGCTTCCCGCCGACCAGATCGAGCCCTACGCTCAGCAGCTCATCTTTGACCGCGACCCCATGATGAGCTGGGTCGAGATCCCCTCCATCGACGTGAGCATGCCCATCTACCACGGCACGAGCGAAGAAGTCCTTATGGCGGGCGTCGGCCACCTGGAGGGCACGAGCCTGCCGGTGGGCGGCACCTCGACGCATTGCGTGCTCACCGCGCACTCGGGCATGCGCAACCTGAGCATGTTCGACGACATCCATTCGCTGGAGCCCGGCGACCTGGTGCTGCTGCACACCATGAACAAGACGCTCGCCTACAAGATGGTGGACTCCGAGGTGGTGCTGCCCGAGGAGATGGAGTCGCTGACCATCGAGCCCGGCGCCGACAAAGTGACGCTCGTCACCTGCACGCCCTACGGCGTGAATGACCATCGCCTGCTGGTGCATTGCGTGCGCACCAAGTACAACAAGAAGGACGTCGACAAGCAAAAGTCGCTGGCTGGTCGCCACTGGGGCAAGCGCGAGTTTGCCGTGCTTATCGTGGTCGTGGCCATTGTGCTGTTGCTGCTGGACATCGTGATCCACGCGGTCCGCAAGCGCCGCAAGGCCAAAGCCTCGGCATAGGACATTCTCCAGAACCACCACAATGGGGACAGGCACCTTTGTGGTGGTCAGGACTTCCAAACCATCACAACATTCGATGAAAATTTCGATTTTGGCGAAAAGCGTTGAATGTTGTGATGGTCTTCGTTGTGGACGGGACGGTTTTCGTTGTGGGCGGAACAGTTTTCGCTGTGGGCGGCGCGGTTTTCGCTATGGACGGCGCGGTTTCGCTGCAGAACCGCCAGTCCGCTGCCTGCCAGCCCGCCGCCCTCGTTACGTTTTCGCTGCATTTAGGTAAAGCACCTGCTCCAAGCGGCGTTGCCTTGTATACTAGAGCGGTTTATCTGTTATGCGGAAGGGAGCGCCTATGGCACTCAGCGAGAAAGACGTGCGCGGCATCGCCGAGTACGCAAAGATCGCACTGACCGATGACGAGCTCACCCAGATGACGTCCTACATGAACGACGCCGTCCAGATGCTCGAGCCCGTCTTGCAATATGACTTACCCGACGTGGAGCCCACGTTCCATCCCATCGGAAGCCTGTCCAACGTGATGGGCGATGACCTGCGCGAGCCCGAGCGCGACCTGCCGCTCGACGTCGCGCTCGAAAACGCCGGCAGCGCGCGCGACCGCTACTTCCGCGTGCCGTCCATTTTGGGAGAGGGGGAGAGCGAGTAATGGCGCAGAGCTTCGATTCCCTTACCGCCGCCCAGATCGCCGCGGGCGTTGCCGCCGGCGACTTTACCGCTACCGAGGTGGCCCAGGCCTCCCTTGCCGCCATCGAGGCGCGCGAGGGCGGGGTCCAGGCCTTCCTACAGGTGTCGCCTGAGCTTGCGCTCGAGGCCGCCGCGCGCGTGGATGCCGACCGTGCCGCCGGAAAGCCGCTGCCCCCGCTCGCGGGCGTGCCGCTGGCCATCAAGGACAACATGAACCTCGTGGGCACGCGCACCACCTGCGCTTCCCGTATGCTCGAGGACTACCAGAGCGTTTACACCGCCACCTGCGTCCAGCGCATGCTCGATGCCGGCTGCCTGCCCGTGGGCAAGGCCAACATGGATGAGTTTGCCTTCGGCAGCTCCACCGAGAGTTCGGCGTTCCATCGCACTAACAACCCCTGGGATATCGAGCGCGTACCCGGCGGCTCCTCGGGCGGCTCCGCTGCCGCCGTCGCCGCGGGCGAGGTCGCGCTCTCGCTGGGCTCGGACACCGGCGGCTCCATTCGCCAGCCGGCGAGCCTGTGCGGCGTGGTGGGCTTTAAGCCCACGTATGGCGCCGTGAGCCGTTACGGCGTGGTTGCGTTTGGCTCGTCGCTCGACCAGGTGGGTCCCTTTGGCCGCACGGTCGAGGATGTCGCACTGGCCATGAACGCGCTTACCGGCGCGGGCCACGATCCGTACGACTGCACCAACCAGGATTGCGCCGTCGACTTTACCGAGCATCTCAACGACAGCATCGAGGGCAAGCGCGTGGGTATTATCCCTGCGTTTATGGAGGCCGAGGGCCTGACGCCCGAGGTCAAGGCCGCTGTTCAGCGCGCCGCCCAGGAGCTGCAGAACCAGGGCGCCGAGCTCGTGGAGGTCGACCTGCCGCACCTGGATGCCGCCATCGCCGCCTACTACGTCATCGGCCCGGCCGAGGCGTTCTCAAACTTGGCCCGCTTTGACGGCATTCGCTACGGCTACCAGGAGGAAGGCTGCGCCAACCTGTCCGACCAGAGCTCGCTCAGCCGCGCCCACGGCTTTGGTGCCGAGGCCAAGCGCCGCCAGATGCTCGGCGCCTACCTGCTGAGCTCGGGCGTGTACGACAAGTACTACTACGCTGCGCAAAAGGCCCGCACGCTCATCACGCAGGACTACGACGCCGCGTATGCCAAGGTGGACACCATTCTCATGCCCGCCTCGCCGCGCACGGCTTTTAAGTTTGGCGAGATCAGCGACCCCACGCAGATGTACCTTTCGGACCTGTACACCATTTCGCTCAACATTTGCGGCAACGGCGGTATCTCGGTGCCGCTGGGCCTGGGCGAGGATACTCAGCTGCCCGTTTCTGCCCAGCTGGTGGGTCCGGCGTTTAAGGACCGTCAGCTGCTCACGTTTGCCCGCGCCCTGGAGCGCGGCTTTGCCGATGCCGCCACGGGTGCGCCCGTGCTTTCCGTCGCGCCCGATTTTGCCGGGAAGGGAGGCGAGCTGTAATGAAGGAGCTTTCCGAGGTCCTGCAGGATTGGGAGGCCGTGATCGGCCTAGAGATCCATACCGAGCTCACCGCACTCGATACCAAGATGTTCTGCAACTGCAAGCTCAGCCACGATGACGAGCCCAACGCCAACGTGTGCCCGGTGTGCCTGGGCCTGCCCGGCGCCCTACCGGTGCCCAACAAGCGTGCCATCGAGAGCATCGTCAAGGCCGGTCTCGCCACCAACTGCGAGATCCAGCGCCACTCGATGTTCTACCGCAAGCACTACTTCTATCCCGATATGGCCAAGAACTTCCAGACCACGCAGGGCCCGGTCGCCTTTGCCATGTACGGTCACCTTGATCTGGATGTGACCGGTCGCGGTGCCGCCGAGCGCCCCGACTGCGCGTTTGGCGAGGCCGAGGCCCAGAGCTTGGCGAGCGCCTCGGCCAACGCCGAGGGCCTGTCCACGTCCATGACGTCGACCATGCGCGAGGGCAACCAGCGTGCCGGCCATCTGGCCAGCTATGACGCGTCCAACCTGCAGATGCCCGAGCGCCGCGAGGACGGTTCCTACACGGTGCCCATCCGCATCCTGCGCATCCACATGGAGGAGGACGCCGCCAAGATGGTCCACGTGGGTGGCGCCGAGGGCCGCATTACCGCCGCGGCCGAGTCGCTCGTCGACTACAACCGCTGCGGCACGCCGCTGATCGAGCTCGTCACCGAGCCCGACTTGCGCACGCCCGAGGAAGCACGCCTGTTTATGGAAAAGCTCCGTCGCATCTTTGTGACGCTGGGCATTTCGGACTGCTCCATGGAGAAGGGTTCCATGCGCTGCGACGGCAACGTGAGCCTGCGCCGCCGCGGCGAGACCAAGCTGGGCACCAAGACCGAGCTCAAGAACCTCAACTCGTTTAAGAGCCTGCACGATGGCCTTGCCTACGAGATTTGCCGCCAGGCAGAGGTGCTCGAGGAGGGCGGCATCATCTATCAGGAGACCCGTCACTGGGAGCCCAGCCGCAAGCGCACCGTGGTCATGCGTGTGAAGGAGACGGCCGACGATTATCGCCTGTTCCCCGATCCCGATCTGGCGCCGTTCGATCTGGACGACGAGTTCATCGATCGCTGCCGTGGCGAGATCCCCGAGCTGCCCGATGTCAAGCGCGCCCGTTTTGAGGCCGACTTTGGCATTAAGGCGGCCGACGCCGAGCAGATTGCCGGCGACCCGGAGTTTGCCGAGTTCTTTGAGGCGGCCGCTGCCGGTATGGCCGGCAAGGAGGCCCAGACGGTCGCAAACCTGCTGGTCAACGAGATGATTGCCTACCTTAAGGGCGCGGGTGTGTCGCTGGTCGAGTCCGGCATCGCGCCGGCTCAGGTGGCAGCCCTTGCCAAGCTGCTGGCGACCGATGCCATCAGCTCCAACCAAGCGCACGAGGTCTTTGAGGCCATGGCCCAGACCGGCGACGACCCCAACAAGATTGTCGACGAGCGCGGTATGCGTCAGGTGAGCGATGCCGGCGCGCTGCAGCCGATCGTGGACGAGGTGCTGGCAAACTGCGCCGATCAGGCGCAGCAGTATCGTGACGGCAACCAGAAGGTCATCGGCTTTTTGGTGGGCCAGTGTATGAAGGCGAGCCGCGGCAAGGGCAACCCGAAGCTCTTCAACGAGTTGCTGAGAACGTCGCTCTCGTAAGCGGGAACCCGGGAGCCCCGGCAGGGCGGGTGCTTCCTCAAAATTTCAAACAGTCCTGCGCAAGACGAAGGCCACATTAAGTGGCCTTCTTTGCGTGCGGAACTCATTTTGAGCAAGCACCCGCCCTGCCGGGGCTTCCGGGTTCTGCAACGACTCGGCCGTTCGGGTCAGGCAGGCTGAATTGAATAGAGTGAATGGGCGCGCCGTTGGCGCGCCCATTTTTGTAAATGTGACAAAGGGACAGTCCCTTTGTCACATTGCGTGTGGAACTCATGGGGCTGTCCCTTTGCCGTCTTTTTATTGATGCTGGGAGCGCCAAGCGGTGGGGGTGGTGCCGGTGTGTTGCTTGAAGGCTTGGGCGAAGGCGGCCTGCTGAGGGTAGCCTAGACGCTCTGCGACCTGCGCTATCGTGAGCGAGCTATCGGCCAAAAGGTCCTGTGCTCGCTCCATACGGCGTCTGCGAATGTAGGCACCCAGGGACTCGCCGGTTTGGGCCTTAAAGGTGGCGCATAGCTTGGAGCGGCTTGTGTAGAGCCTCTCGGCTACCTCGTTGATACCCACACGTCTGCCTTTGTCGAGCGCGCGCTCAATCATTGCCGTTGCTTCTTCGGCAATGGTTATGCTGGCGCGTGTGTCTGCCGCCCGCCGCGCCTGCTTGTGGGCCGCGCGCGAACAGGCGAGCTCCGCGACCATGGTCTCCACGATGCCTTGCATATAGACGTGTCCGCCTACGGTGCGGGCGCGGTCCTCGTTAATCCGGCGCAGCGTGTGGCAGATGGCAGACGTCGCCTCCTCGTGCCACGACTCGGCAAACGCTTCAAAGACTCCTACGAACTCAGTGGGATACCGATGCTCCAGCTCGTCAAAATACCCGGGCAAAAAGAGCACCGAGCGCGAGTGATAAAGCTGCCCTGCAAACAGCGGACTTAGCTCCTCGCCGCAGCTATCTTGGATAAAGCTGCACACCGCGCTGTTCGGCCACGGTCCATGCAGGGGTTTAAGGTTCGCAGGCGTTATGCCGGCTTCGGGCATGCACATGAGCGTGGGCGCGCTGACCTCGCTCACGCACGCGTACGGTTCGGGTGTGTATTCGGCCAGGTACATATCGTGCGTCGGGGTAATGTAATGCTCCATGACGATGCAGGCAGGGGAGAGGGGCATGACCCATGCGCGTCCGTGCGCCCGATCGTTTGCCACCTCGCCGGTAAAGACGGCGCCCTTGCCGGTAAGCTCCAGGCCAAACTGCTCAAACTGCGGTGCATAGAGCTCGGTTATGTCGGTCGCTGCCCGCCGTATTTGCAAAAGCGTCCCTTTCCTTTGCAGAAACGTCCACGCCTGGCTCGATTGTGAGCCATGGCTAACACATCAATGATAAGTTCATTACGGTTAACTCTCAAGCCGTTAGAAAGGAATCTCATGGCAAAGGGATCAAAAAAGGAAGGCGGCGGTATCGGCGAGCTGCTTGCATATGCCGGCGACCGTAAATTCCTAACATATTTGGGCATGGCCCTCTCGGCGCTCTCGCAGCTGCTGAGCTTTGGCCCGTACGTGTGCATTTGGCTTGTCGCGCGCGATCTGATCGCCGTGGCACCTAACTGGAGCGAAGCCTGCGGCATCGCGACGTATGGCTGGTGGGCCGTGGGGTTTGCGCTGGCAAGCATCGTGGTCTATTTCGTGGGGCTCATGTGCACGCACCTGTCTGCGTTTCGCTGCGCGTCCAATATTCGCAAGACTACGAGCGAGCACCTGCTTAAGCTGCCGCTTGGCTACTTTAACACACACGCCACCGGTGAGCTGCGCCGTATCGTAGACGGATGCGCCGCTTCCACAGAGACTTTGCTCGCACACATGCTGCCCGATATCGCAGGCGCCGCCGCCATGGTCGTGGGCTTGCTCGTGCTGCTTTTCGCCCTCGATTGGCGCTTGGGCGCGGCATGCCTCATTTCGGTGGCCGTTTCGTTTTGCGCCATGGCCACCATGATGAGCGGCAAGGGCGCCGAGTTTATGAAGGCCTACATGGGCGCGCTGGTCAAGATGAACAAGACCGGCACCGAATACGTGCGCGGCATCCCCGTGGTCAAGGTGTTCCAGCAGACGGTCTACTCCTTTAAGGCGTTCCACGACGCGATCGCCGAATACGCCGACATGGCGCAAAACTATGCGGGCACGTTCTGCCGAGGCCCGCAGGTGCTCAACCTTACCGCGCTCAATGGTCTTGTGACATTCCTGTTGCCCGTGGCGTTGCTGTTGGCGCCGGGCGAGACGGACTTCGCGCATTTTATGGCCAACTTCACGTTTTACGCGATATTTTCGGCCGTGGTACCAACGGCCATGACCAAGCTCATGTTTGTGGGCGAGGCCTCTCAGATGAGTGCCGATTCGCTGGCTCGCATTCGAAGCGTCATGGATTCCAAGCAGCTCTCCGTGCCTGCCCAGCCCAAGCACCCCGCCGGCGGCGACGTGCGATTTGAGGACGTGAGCTTTACCTACGAGGGTGCCGAGGCACCTGCCGTCAACCATGTGAGCTTTAGCGTTTCTGCAGGTAGCACCCTCGCGTTGGTGGGTCCCTCTGGCGGCGGTAAGTCAACCTGTGCCAGTCTGATCCCGCGTTTTTGGGATGTTTCCGCAGGTCGTGTGCTCGTAGGCGGTGTAGACGTTCGCGACATGGATCCGCACGAGCTTATGGACCAGGTCGCCTTTGTGTTTCAGACCAACCAGCTGTTCCGGCAAACACTTGCCGATAACGTGCGTGCCTCCAAGCCTACAGCTACTGACGACGAAGTGCGCGCGGCCCTCTCCGCGGCCCAGTGCGACGATATCGTGGCCAAGCTCCCGCAGGGCATCGACACCATGTTCGGCGCCGGCGGGGCGTACCTTTCGGGCGGCGAGATCCAGCGCGTGGCACTCGCCCGCGCAATCCTTAAGGACGCGCCCATCGTGGTGCTCGATGAGGCCACAGCGTTTGCCGACCCCGAGAACGAGGCGCTCATCCAGCGTGCCTTTAGCAAACTGGCGGCGGGTCGCACAGTCATTATGATCGCGCACCGGCTTTCGACCGTGGTGGGGGCCGACAAGATCGTGGTGCTCAACCAAGGTAGCGTGCAGGAGACTGGCACCCATGCCGAGTTGCTGTCCCAAGAGGGTCTGTATGCCAAGATGTGGGCCGAATACGAACAGGCCGCGAGCTGGAAGATCACTGCTGCCGCGGATGCCGCCGTCACGAAGGGAGGCGAGGCCTAAATGTTCGCCTCATTCCAAAAGAAGTATTTCCTATCCGATAAAGGCGTCGCCGGCGTAAAACGCGGCATTTTCTGGACCGCGCTCACCAATCTCATTACCATGGCCGGCATGGGCTTATTGTTCCTGGTCATGGCCGGTTTTGTCGAACATCTCGCCACCGGTGCCGACCTGCCGGATGCCCTGCCGATTGTGGGCGGCCTCCTGGTCTTTTTCGTGTTGCTCTTTGCCTCTAACTGGCAGCAGTATTACTACACCTACTGCATCTTTTACGAGGAGTGCGGCAAGCAGCGTATGGAGATCGCCGAGCGCTTGCGCAAGCTGCCGCTGTCGTTTTTTGGCCGTCGTGATCTGGCCGATTTAACCGAGACCATTATGGGCGACGTCCAGGCCATGGAGCACGCCTACAGCCACGTGCTGGGAGAGCTTTGGGGTGCCATCATCGCAAGCGTCATTGTGTTCGTGGCGTCGCTGTTCTTTTGCTGGCAGCTGGCGATTGCGGCGTTTTG
Source organism: Collinsella sp. (assembly GCA_019419425.1). GTDB lineage: Bacteria > Actinomycetota > Coriobacteriia > Coriobacteriales > Coriobacteriaceae > Collinsella. The sequence continues at coordinate 21,704 of DXZZ01000003.1, forward strand.
GAGCGTTCCCGTGGCCTTTGCCGTGCTGTATCTGACGCGCGGCCCCATGATCCCGGTGTTCGACCATGTGCGTGCCGAGAAGGTCAAGGTTACCGAGGCGATCCAGGAGACGCTCGACTGCGTGCGCGAGATCCGCGCCACCAACCAGGAGGCTCATTATCTTGAGGGGCTCAACGCCGTGATCGATGCCGAGGAGCGCGAGACCACCAAGGGCGAGCTCGCCAATGGGCTTTTGGTCAACTCCGCCTTTGCCATCCTGCGCCTGGGGATTGCCACCACGTTGGTCACGGGCGCTGCGATGGTCGCCTCCGGCCAGGTCGACTTTTTGATGATGTTTGCCTTCCTGCTTATGGTGAGCCGCATCTATGCGCCCTTTGATCAGGCGCTGATGCTGATGTCCGAGCTGTTTGCCGCCGAGTCGTCGGCCAAGCGCATGCGTTCCATCATGGAAGAGCCCGTGGCGCGGGGCAGCGAGCAGTTTGAGCCCGTAGGCCACGATGTGGTGTTCAATCACGTGGCATTTGGCTATGGTGCGGGCGAGGACGGCCGCGCCGGCGAGAAAGTTCTTACCGATGTGAGCTTTACCGCCAAGGAAGGCGAGGTCACGGCACTGGTCGGTCCTTCGGGCTCCGGTAAGTCTACGGTGAGCCGCCTGGCCGCGCGCTTTTGGGATGCCACCGCGGGCACGGTCACCGTGGGCGGCGTGGATGTTGCGAGCGTGGATCCCGAGGTGCTGCTGCGCGACTACGCCATTGTGTTCCAAGACGTGCTACTCTTTGACGACACGGTGATGGGAAACATCCGCCTCGGGCGTCGTGGCGCCACCGATGAGCAAGTGCTTGCGGCTGCGCGTGCCGCCAACTGCGACGAGTTTGTGAGCCGCATGCCGCAGGGCTACAACACCATGATCGGCGAGAACGGCTCCAAGCTGTCCGGCGGCGAGCGCCAGCGCATCTCTATCGCCCGCGCGCTGCTCAAAGACGCGCCTATCGTGCTGTTGGACGAGGCGACGGCAAGCTTGGATGTGGAGAACGAGACTGTGGTACAGCAGGCGCTCTCCCGTCTGCTTGCAGGTAAGACGGTTATCGTTATTGCCCACCGTATGCGTACGGTGGAAAATGCCGACAAAATCGTTGTACTCAAGGATGGTATGGTTGCCGAGCAGGGCACTCCGGCGCAGCTCAAGGCGGCAGGTGGAGAATTCGCCCGCATGGTGGCGCTGCAAAAGGAAGCAGCTACCTGGCAGTTGTAAGAAGGGGCAAAGGGACAGTCCCTTTGTCACATTGACAATCGGTTACTCCGCATCGTTAATTTTCAAAAGGTTAGCCATGGCTGACCTAGATAGTTAGATAAAATTGAGATATTTCAAAAGCGTGCTCGAGCAAACTTGTTTACTCGGGTGCTAAGGCACCATGCCGCGTCCAATGCGGCAAAAGGGAGAAGCAACATGAAGAAGTCGACGTTCAATACCCTGCTTGTCGGTGGCGGTTTTCTGCTTGGCACGGCCGGCATCAAGCTGCTTACCAGCGCTCCTGTAAAGAATGCCTGCGTGCAGGGTATCGCGTGCGGCATGCGCATCAAGAACGGCTACCAGGACATGGTCGAGCAGGCCAAGGCTAATGTCGACGACATGGTTGCCGAGGCGGCCTACATCACCCAGAGCGAAGCCGCTGCTGACGAGGCAGCCGAGTAACGCTCCCAGGCACAAACTATGAGATTCTCGATTATTAGCGAGATCCCCGGCAGGACCCGCCTCCAGTTGGCGGGTCCTGTGCCAGAGAGCGATCTCGATGCACTTCTTAAGCTTGGTGGCGACATCGATGGCGTGCACAAGGTGCGCGTGTATGGCCGCATTGGCCAGATGGCGCTCGAATATGATGAGCCGTGTCGCGATGCCGTGCTGGCCGCCGTCGGTGCGCTCGACGCTCAGGCCATTGCCGACGCAAAGACGGGTTACGTGATGCAGCTTGAGCCGCGCAAGCACAAACTCGTTATGGACCTGGCGACACTCGTCGGTGCCCATTACGCGCGCCGCTGGTTCTTGCCGGCGCCTCTGCGTGCGGTGTTTGTCGTGGCCGGTTACATGGCATTTTTGCGCGCTGCCCTCCGTGAGCTCGCGCAGCCGCGCCTGACCGTTCCCGTGCTCGACGCTTCGGCCATCGGCATTTCGTTCGTCAAGCGTGATGTCGACACCGCGGGCCAGACGATGTTCCTGCTCAATGTGGGCGAATTGCTCGAGGACTACACCCGCGCCATGAGCGAAAACGAGCTCATCAACTCGCTGCTCGACGTGCCTGATAAGGCACAAAAAGTGGTCGGCGACACCGAGGTGAGCGTTGCCGCCACCGAGCTTGAGCCCGGCGATCTGGTCGCCGTACGCACTGGCATGTCCATTTGCATCGACGGTGTTGTCGAGCAGGGGAGCGCCATGGTCAACCAGGCGACCCTGACCGGCGAGCCGCTTGCCGTCGAGCGCAGCGTGGGCGACGACGTGTTCGCCGGCACCGTCGTGGAGGACGGCAGTATCCTGGTGCGCGTGCGCGCCAATACGGCGCAAACCAAACTGCGCTCAATCGTCTCGCTCGTGCAGACGGCCGACTCGCTCAAGTCCGAGGGCCAGTCGCATATGGAGGACCTTGCCAACAAGATCGTCCCGTGGAACTTCCTGCTCGCGGGCCTAGTTGCGCTTACTACCCGCAGCCTCATCAAGACCTCGGCGGCACTGATGGTCGACTACTCGTGCGCGCTCAAGCTCACGGGCTCCGTCGCCGTCATGACCGCCATGAGCGATGCTGCCAAGATGGGCGTCATGGTCAAGGGCGCGAAGTACTTTGAGTCGTTTGCCAAGGCCGACACCATTGTGTTTGATAAGACCGGCACGCTCACCGAGGCGCAGCCGCGTCTTGCCTGTGTGCTCACCACCGACGGCTGGAGCGAGGACGAGGTCCTGCGCCTTTCTGCTTGCTTGGAGGAGCATTTCCCGCATCCGGTGGCGCGCGCCGTCGTCAACGCTGCTCGCGAGCGTGGGCTCGAGCACCGCGAGCGCCATGCCGCCGTCGAGTACATCGTGGCGCACGGCATCGCTTCCTCCATCGAAGGGCGTCGCGCGATTATCGGCTCGGCACACTTTGTGTTTGAGGATGAGGGCGCGCAGCTCGATTCCGACATTAAGGAGCAAATCGAGCTCCAGATGCAGGGCCTGTCGCCGCTGTATCTGGCGGTCGACGGCACCGTTGTGGGCGTGCTCGGAATCGAGGATCCGCTCAAGCCCGGGGTCCGTGAGGCCATCGCCGACCTGCATGCGTTGGGCGTCAAGCACGTGGTCATGCTCACGGGCGATTCCGAGCGCACGGCCGAGCGCATTGCGCGAGAGGCAGGGGTCGACGAGTTTAAGGCCGAGCTGCTGCCCGAGGACAAGTACGCTTATGTGGAGCGGATTAAGCGCGAGGGGCGCCACGTTGCCATGGTGGGCGACGGCGTCAACGATTCACCGGCGCTCGGTTTGGCCGACGTGGGCCTGGCGATGGGTGGCGGAAGCGATATCGCCAAGGAGGTCGCCGACATCATCCTGACCGACACGGATCTCGCCGCAATCGTGCGCCTGCGCCGCATGAGCCAGGGGCTTATCGACCGTCTGACGAGTTCGTATTCCAAGGTGATGCTCACCAACTCGGCGCTGTTGGCGCTGGGCATTACCGGCATGATCACTCCGCAGACGTCGTCACTGCTGCACAACGGCTCGACAATCGCCTACAGCTTGGGCAACTCAAAAGCGTACCTGCGTTAGCAGACGTGTTTGCCCACGTTATCTGGCCTGCGCCCAGACGGCATCGGTGTCGTCCGGGCGCAGGCCTTTTGCATTTGGATGCCAACGTATGGGTTGATTCGTTTTGCGCCGACCATGCCGAGTCGCTTGC
>DXZZ01000003.1:25720-35554 GCA_019419425.1 Collinsella sp.
TGGATGCCAACGTATGGGTTGATTCGTTTTGCGCCGACCATGCCGAGTCGCTTGCCGCACGCGCGTTTATTGGGCAGGCGACGGAGGCGGGGGCATTGCTGTTCTTTCCGGTGCATATCGCCAAGGACGTACTGTATGTTGTACAGCACGAACTGAAGCGCAGCGTTCTTGCCAGCGGGGGAGCGCTCGGCGAGGCTTCTGCCCGCGCGATTGGCGATGCGGCGCTGGCGTTTGTTCGGAACATGACCGAAAACGCCACGGCCGTGGGTGCAGATGCGTCGGACCTTTGGCTGGCCGACAAATACCTAGCGCTCCATCGCGATTACGAGGACAACTTGGTACTCGCCGCATGCAAACGCGCCCAGGTTGATTACTTGGTGACCAACGATCGAAAACTGCTCGAACATGCCGATCTTGCAGCAAAGACACCTCGTCAAATGATGCCGATTCTTGCTTTGGCCAAACGCGGCGGCACGGCTATCGGTTGACGCGAGCTGTTCGCGGGCCCCTTGGACGACGATGCGCCAAGGGGCCCGCGTCTGCTATTTACAAAAGCTCGGCCTTGATGGTGGGACTTTCTGCGAGCTGCTCGGCTGCCTTTTCGTTGGAGCTGTCGAGTGCTGCCAGACTGCGGTAGACCCACTCGTTGACCTGGGTGTTCTTGACGCCTGCGGTCTGCATAAGGGCGCCTACCTCGCGGATTGCTGCGAACAGATCGGCCTTGGGACCCGCGAGCTCGACCTCGATACCGTGGTAGGCGGCCACGCCGCGGTTCTCACTCACGTGGTCGATAAAGCCCTCGACGGTCTCAAGCTGCTGAGTGAGAGCTGCATCATCGTCAACGTCCAGCGCGACGAGTGCGTTCGATACCGTGAGGGCGGGATGTCCGCAGGGGACAAAGCCCTCGATGACATCCATAGCTTCGGTAATGGTTGAGCCCAGGCCTGCGAGGGCATTGACGAGTTGCTGCTTGGTATCCATAACGGTCCTTTCGACGGGTCAATTTTGCTTGGCGAAAATATACGTGACGCGATCGGTAACAAAAGTGCGAAGTGCGGCGCACATTGGGGTCTTCACAGCTCGTGCATAGAACAGCTGTCCGCTTTCAGAACGTGGTAAGATAACACTCCACAAGCGGGGCTCGCCCCGTATGTTCCTTGAAAAGTCGACGGTTATCGGGTGTTTGCAGGCCCGATACCATCCAGACTTTCCCAACATTCGGGGGCGACTGGTTTCGACACGATAGCTCTGAGAGAGGAAGCAAGCCGAGGTCTCCTCGCCTCGTTAAACAGGGGTACCGTCAAATTGAATTGACAACAACTCTTCTTTTGAGCCTATGGCTCTCGCTGCTTAATTTATAGCGGCGCGTCAACCCGGTGATTTCCCCGACACCGGCGCGACGTCATTTTAGGGGAATGCTCCTGCGCACGTAATCGGTATGGCGCAGGCTAAGACCGAACCGGTTAGGACACCGCGAGCGTGTCGCTGCGCGCAAAGCGTCCGAGACTAAACCAGCGACTGAGCTTGGAGATGCCAATCAGGGGGCTTTCGTGGACCGGAGTTCGATTCTCCGCGCCTCCACCAATAGTTACAGGCAGGTAGAGAAGTGTCTCTACCTGCCTTTTTATTACTTACAGATACCGCGGAGAATCGAACTCTATGCAGGGCGCGAGCGTTAAGCAAACGCGAAGCGTTTGTAGCGAGCGGGCGAGGACGCCGGCAGGCGGCCGAAGCCGGTGCGGATTTGCGAAGCAAATACGCGGATTCTCCGCGCAAAGCCTCGACTGGATATAGATTCGATGCCGATCGGACTGCAGCCTGCCATGCCCCGCATCAACGTCGCCCCAGGCGGAAAATCCATCCCAGAATTCCGGCTCAGACTGGGATGCGGTTTCCGGATGACGTTTCAAGCGGAAACTGCATCCCGGAATCGACGCTCGGAATGGGATTCATTTTCCGGAAGACGCCTCAAGCGGAAAGTTCATCCCGGAATCCGCGCTCAGAACGGGTCGCGCTTTCCCAACGGCGGTCCAAGCGGAAAGCGCATCCCGGAATCCCGCCTCAAACTGGGACACGCTTTCCGCTCCATATTCTCAACTCCAAAACCTATGCGCCCTCCATTCCAAAACTGGGTAGAAGAAAGCCAAAACGCAATCGCAGGAGGTCAATATGACTGCAGAAGATAAGGCAAAGAACGCCGGCAAGGTCGCGCTCGTTTTGGAGGGCGGCAGCTTCCGCGGGCAATTTACCGCAGGCGTACTCGACGTTCTCATGGAGGCCGGCGTCGAGATTCCGGCGGTATATGGCGTATCGGCCGGCGCCCTCAACGGCGTGAACTACAAGTCGCATCAGATCGGCCGTGCCAACCGCATCAACCTGGCTTTCTGCAATGACAACCGCTTCATGGGCGCCGCATCGTTTGCGTCCACGGGCTCCATCGTGGGTTACGATTTTATCTTCAACGATGTCCAGGACCGCCTGGATCCCTTTGACAACGAAGCGTTCGACGCGAGCCCCACCAAGATGTACGCCGTCGCGACGGACATGCTCTTTGGAACCGCTGCATACCTGCCGGTCAAAAGCGCCGTGCTCGACCTCGATGCCGTGCGCGCCTCGACGTCGCTGCCGCTGGTGACGCCGCCGGTCGAGATCGATGGGCACAAATACGTCGACGGCGGCGTAGCCGATTCGGTCCCCATCGAGCACGTGCTGGAGGAGGCCGGCTTCGACCGTGCAGTCGTCATTGTCACGCAGGATCGCTCGTACGAGAAAAAGCCCTACGAGTTTATGCCCGCCGCACGCGCTCGCTATGCCGACTACCCCTACCTGCTTGAGGCTATCGAGACGCGCCACGACCGCTATAACATCCAGCGCATGCATCTGTGGAAGTATGAGCGCGAGGGCCGCGCGCTGGTCGTTGCTCCACAAAAGCCGGTCGAGGTCGGTCACGTTGAGCATGATCCGGCAAAGCTCCTCGACCTGTATATTCAGGGCCGCCAGGAGGCAAAGCGCCTACTGAGTGATATCGAGGCATTTGTCGAGCGCTAGTGTCGCGACGTCATGACCCATGGATGACATGTGCAGAAACTCTGGTCGGAGCCAAAATACCTGTTGACTCGTACGGCGAGCGGGGTAATATGGACGGGTTACTTGCAGAGCCCCGTGAATCTCTGTAACAACACGTACTGTACATGGAGGAGTCTAAGTGATTTCGAAATCGACTCACTACGCCAAGCAGGGCGAGGTCCAGCGCAACTGGGTTCTCGTCGACGCCGATGGTGCTGTTCTGGGCCGTCTTGCCACCCAGATCGCAATGATCCTACGCGGTAAGAACAAGCCCCAGTTCACGCCCAACAGCGACTGCGGCGACTTCGTTGTCGTCATCAACGCCGATAAGGTCCAGCTTACCGGTAACAAGGCCGACACGAAGACCTATTATCGCCACAGCGGCTACAACGGCGGCCTCAAGGCTGAGAGCTTCCGCCAGGCTATGGAGAAGCACCCGGAGAAGGTCATCGAGCGCGCCGTTCGCGGTATGCTGCCCAAGACCACCCTCGGCCGTGCCCAGATGACCAAGCTTAAGGTCTACGCTGGTGCCGAGCATCCGCATGCTGCCCAGAACCCCACGAAGATTGAGCTGGAGGCTTAAAGATGGCTGAGAACACCGTTGTCTACCAGGGTACCGGCCGTCGTAAGAACGCCGTCGCCCGCGTCCGTCTCGTCCCCGGCACCGGCAAGGTGACCATCAACAAGCGTGACGCCGAGCAGTATTTCGGCCGTCATCAGCTCGTTGAGAACGCCCTTGCTCCCTTCAAGGTGACCGACACCGCCGGTCAGTTCGACGTTATCGCTCTGTGCGATGGCGGCGGCATCTCCGGTCAGTCCGGCGCTCTGCGTCTGGGCATCGCTCGCGCTCTTCTGAACGCTGGCGACTACCGTGCTGACCTCAAGAAGGCCGGTTTCCTTACGCGCGATGCTCGCGTGGTCGAGCGCAAGAAGTACGGCCTCAAGAAGGCCCGCCGCGCTCCCCAGTTCTCCAAGCGCTAAGGTTTTATCTCCTTTCGAGATACAATGTACAAGCGGGGCCTGCCGATTCCTCGGCGGGTCCCGCTTTTCTTTTTCGACTAGGGCGGGCGGTTGCATATCGCCTGCTAGGGAAGGAGCGATCCTATGCCCCAGAACATCTTCGGTACCGACGGCGTCCGTGGCGTCGCCAATGCCGACCTCTCGTGCGACCTCGCGTTTCGCCTGGGCCGCGCGGCGACCAAGTTCCTTGGTCCGGATATCTGCGTCGGCCGCGACACGCGTCTTTCGGGCACCATGCTCGAGAGTGCTCTGACCGCCGGTATCATGGCCGAGGGCGGCCGTCCGCACTGCTGCGGCGTTATCCCTACGCCGGCCGTGGCACTGCTCACCGTTCAAAATGAGCTCGACGGCGGCATCGTCATCTCCGCTTCGCATAATCCGCCGGAGTTCAACGGCATCAAGTTCTTTAGCCGCAAGGGCATGAAGCTTCCCGATGCTGTCGAGGAAGAGATCAGCGCCTGGGTCATGTCCGAGGAGGCCATGGCTGCCGACACGCTGCCGACCGGCGCCGGTGTGGGTCACATCATCAAGATGAAAGACGCCCGCAAGGCCTATGTCGATCATGCCATCAGCACGCTCGACGGCCTTAAGCTCGATGGCCTGGTTGTTGCCGTCGACTGCGGCCACGGTGCTTCCTGCCAGACCACGCCCGCTGCGCTGCAGCGCCTGGGCGCCACGGTCCATGCCATCAACACCGATTATTGCGGCACCGACATTAACGTTGAGTGTGGCTCTACGCACCTTGAGCCCCTGCGCGAGCTCGTGCTGCGCACCCATGCCGATATCGGTCTGGCCCACGACGGCGACGCCGACCGCGTACTGTTCGTGGACAGCGAGGGCAATGAGATCGATGGTGACTACATCCTGGCTATCTGCGGTTCTGACCTTGCCGCTCGCGGCAAGCTCGCCAACTCCGAGATCGTCTCGACCGTCATGTGCAACCTGGGTTTCTCCATCGCTATGAAGGAGCAGGGCTTCGAGATGGTTCAGACCGCTGTGGGCGACCGCTACGTTCTGGAGCGCATGCTCGCGGACGGCGCCGTCATCGGCGGCGAACAGTCCGGCCACATCATCTTCCTGGAGCACAACACCACCGGTGACGGCCTGGTGACGGCTCTGCAGCTGCTGGCCGTGCTCAAGCGCACCGGTCGTACCCTCACCGATCTTGCCGGCATCATGAAGAAGTACCCGCAGGTACTCGTCAACGTGCATTCCGACAACAAGGCTGGTCTGGACGATTGCCAGCCCATCTGGGATGCCGTCGCTGCTGCCGAGAAGGAGCTTGACGGCCGCGGCCGCATTCTGGTGCGCCCGAGCGGTACCGAGCCGCTGGTCCGCGTGATGGCTGAGGCCGAGACACACGAGCTGACCCAGCGCGTTGTCGACGACATCGTCGAGGTTGTCAAGCGCGAACTTCCCTAATGGTCAAAAACGGGTGCCAAGTGGTAAACTGTTAAGGTTATTTTGGTTGATCGGTATGTCCGAGGGGGAGCATGTTCACTAAAGTCCTAAGGTCTTTTGGTATGCGTGGTCGAGTCCTTACGTTGGATGCTCCCATCTCGGGTGACGTCATTCCGCTCTCCGAGGTAAACGATCAGACGTTTGCTACCGGCCTTTTGGGCCAGGGCGTGGCGATTCAGCCCACCGGAACGCGTGTGATTGCACCGGCTGATGCCAAGGTCGAGGCCATTTTTCCCACGGGACACGCTGTTGCGCTTAACACGGTCGATGGTTTGGACGTGCTCATCCACGTTGGTTTGGACACTGTTCAGCTCGAGGGCAAGCATTTTACCGTACATGCGCAAGTGGGTGACATCGTCCATAAGGGCGATGTACTCATTGAGTTCGATCGCGAGGCAATTGCTGCCGAGGGCTACGATGTGACGGTTCCCATCTTGGTGTGCAACTCCGTTGAGTTCTCGAGCATCAAGGGCTCCGTTGGCGTGCATGTCGAAGAGATGGACCAGCTCATTGTTGCTCGCGAGCGCTAGCAAGTGCACGTGGCCATTAGCCTACAATTCAAACACGTTTACGGAGGGCACCCTTGAAAGAGGATGCCCTCCGTGGCAAGATGGGAAACGTCCGAGGCTAAACAGCTTTGGGTCACCGTGGACGGGCAGGGGCCTCGACGCGGCTAGACACGAGACACATACATTACGCGACCTCGCCCTGGTGGCCGCACACGTTGGTTGCGGCCGACGCGGGCCGCGGGCAAGTGCTTGTAAGGGAGCCTTGCCTCTCTTGTACGAGAAAGGACGCGTAATGAAGATCATTAAAGCTAAAGACTACGAGGATATGAGCCGCAAGGCCGCCAATATTATCTCGGCGCAGGTTATCCTCAAGCCCGATTGCGTGCTGGGCCTTGCCACCGGCTCCACCCCGATCGGTGCCTACAAGCAGCTCGCTGCTTGGTACAAGAAGGGCGACGTCGACTTTGCCGAGGTCAGCACCTACAACCTGGACGAGTATCGCGGCCTTTCGCACGACGATCCCCAGAGCTATCACTACTTCATGCGTGAGAACTTCTTCGATCACATCAACATCGACCTGAACAACACGCATGTGCCCGATGGCTCCAACCCCGATGCCGCCGCTGCCTGCTCTGAGTACGACAAGATCGTCGCTGACGCCGGTTACCCGGATCTGCAGCTGCTCGGCATTGGCAACAACGGCCACATCGGCTTCAACGAGCCCGATGACCACTTCTCCAAGGGTACGCACTGCGTCGACCTCACCGAGAGCACCATTCAGGCCAACAGCCGCCTGTTCGACAGCATCGACGATGTTCCCCGTCAGGCCTACACCATGGGTACCCAGACCATCATGTATGCCCGCATGATCCTGGTCGTCGCCAACGGCGAGGCCAAGGCTCAGGCTGTGCATGACATGTGCTACGGCCCGGTTACGCCCGAGTGCCCGGCTTCGATCCTGCAGCTGCACACCAACTGCGTTGTCGTTGCCGACGAGGCCGCCCTTTCGCTCTGCGAGTAGCGCGAACCCTGCACCTCGACATAGCCTTGCCTAAGGCCTCCGCTTTGCGGGGGCCTTTTTGCTATCCCTTTTTGCCCACTTGACCAAAATCTTGCCGCAAGCTTGACGAATGCTGGATGTCCAACAGCTTGATTCATTCTATACCAGATTCTATGCAAAAATGCCACTAGAAGGTCGTAGACGGTAGCGGGTGCTAGGCGAGTTGAATGACATGGCTGAACCTTGTTCATCTGCGTTACACTGCCGCTTAGATGGGACAAGCTGACAAGCTCATTTACCTGCTTAAAGACCGATTAGTCGGGGGATTAATAACAATCGGCCCTCGCTGTACAAAAACTTGCCGCTTGCGTACCAAAAGACAACCTAAAACACAAGGGCGCTCTATTCATAGCACGGCTTGTATGGTCTTGCGGCTACAGTGTCCATACGGTCGAGTTGAGGAGTGGGCATGGTAAACGATTTGGGCAGTATGGACGACCTCGAGCTGATGCCGCTGGGCGGTGGCTATATGGTGCGACGCGAACGCTTGATGAATGAGCTTCTCGCCAAGGGCCGAAAGGCCGGCATCGTGGTTCTTTATGCGCCCGACGGGTTTGGGAAGACCTCGGTGCTGCTGCAGTACACCCATGAGGTTAAATGCGATCCGACGCGAGGCCCCGTGCGGATTATCGAGGCCGATCGCGCCATTGGGCGCGAGGTGTTTATGCAGCTCGAGGTGGTTACCGAAGAACTCAAAGACAAACCGCACTCCCTTATCGCGATTGATAATGTGCCAAACCTCGATCAGCACGATACCGAAGACCTCATCGACAGGATTCGCGGCCTGCGCGCCATGGGGGTAGGGGTCTTTATCTCCTGCCGTCCTTCAAATCGTCAGCTGATTCATGGGCTGGGCGATTCGGTTAAGATCAATGCGCAGATGCTCAAGGTGCATGCCTATGAGTATTCGGCGTGGGCATCGGCGTTTTCGATCAGCACATCGCTCGACTTTTATCAGCTCACGCAGGGCGTGCCCGAGCTCGTTTCGGCATTGCAGACGGGTCTGTATGGCCAAGGCGACGTAGCCGGTCTGCTCGAAAACGAGATTGTCAACGTATATGGCGCGGCACTTGTCGATCTGGCTTCGCTCGACAATAATGCGCTGTTTCGCGTGGCATGTATCATGGTTTTGATGGGCGAGGGCAATATCGCAGAACTCGAGGCTTGTGGGGTGAGGTTGTCGATGGTCGACCAGTCCTACTTTGTACGCGACTACCCGATCTTTGGCTTGGATCCCGCCGAGCGGAGTTTTACGTGTCTGGGCACGGAGGATAACGGACGCTTGCGCTTGCGCAAGTTGGTGGCCGAGGTTCGCCCCGAACTTGTTCCGAGGGCGGTCCGGATTTTGCTTAAGGCGGGCCGATGCGATGCGGCGATGGGCCTGGCGGACGCCTTTTTGGACCGTGAAGCGGTCCTTGAACTCGCTGGGCAGTATGGGGTCGACCTTGCTCTGACGGGGCACGGGGCCGATATCTGCCGAGCAGCGCTGGGCACGATCGATGCCGACGATCCGGCTCCAGAGCCAACGCCTGTCGAGGCGCTCGGCGTATATCTGGCAGCGGTCAGCGTGTCCAACACAAAGCTCGCCCGCTATATGGCATCGGTCATCGAGCGCGAGGGCGAACGGGCGGCCTGCGAAATAGACCCTGTCTCATGGAGGGTGGCCCAGACACTGACGGCTGTTTGCTATGGGGACAACGGGCTTGGGCTCCCTACGAACCTGGCCGTGCCAGAAATCGAGACATCCCATACCGCACTCGATATGTTGTCCGCGCATATCGAGGTCAAGCGCTGCCTGACCGAGCGGGGAGATGACGGCGGCGTTCTACAGCAGCTCAAAACGAGCAAGGCCTACGACTGTGAGCTCGACATCGCGGGGATTGTTATACGGGCCGATAGCATGCTGGTGGAGCTTTTTGACGGGTCGTTTGCGGGAACCGACGAGCGCGACGACGAGATGACGGTGGTGCGGGAGGCACTCGACGTACGTGGGCTTAAGGCGATGGCTATCTGGGTGCGCATGGTGTTGGCGGCACGGCGGCTCCTTTCCGGCCTGCCGGTAACCGACGACGCGGCGTTCAACGAGCTCGATCGTTTTGCCGTGCGCATGCGCGACAACCAGATTCAGCTGTTTGGCCTGTTGCTAGAAGGCTGGCAGTCGCTGGCAGAGGGACGGCCGGTTAATGCAAAGTTCCGTGCGGTCCAAGTGCTCAAACTTGCCGAGGAGTCGATTGCGTACATGCGCGATAACGCATTGCTGCTGGAGCGCGCGGCGTATCTGCGTAACACCTCGATGGTTTCGGTGCGCGAGGAAGCGGAGTTGCTCGATATAAGCCAGACGCAGGTTGGTGGAGCGGAGGCCTGGATGGTGGCGCTGCATTTGGCCTGTGCGGGCCGAGACAGCGATCTTGCGGCCTGGATGTCCATGAATCGTGCGGGGATTCTAGAGCCATCGTATCGGCTCTTTGCGCGCCTTGCCATGCATTGTCTGGGCGAGCCGGCGACCAGGATTCGCAAGAAGCTTCCCGTGCGCGAGCTGTCGCGGTATTCGCTGCGCGACGATCTGGAAGGGGAGGGCGAGCGCCTGTTCCAGGCCGGCGAGGTTGAAGCCGTTGATACCATCGACCATATCGAGATTCGCATGTTTGGTGCGTTTCGCGCCGAGCGCGATGGGTTTCCCATTACGGACAAAATGTGGCGCCGCAAGAAGGCGGCGAC
>DXZZ01000003.1:35654-76157 GCA_019419425.1 Collinsella sp.
AGCGCGATGGGTTTCCCATTACGGACAAAATGTGGCGCCGCAAGAAGGCGGCGACACTTGCCGAGCGGCTTGCGCTGGGCATGGATGCGCTCGTCGATCGTGAGACGCTGGCCATGGAGCTGTGGCCCCATGCTGAGTTCAATAGCGCCCGCAACAACCTGTACTCGACGATATCGCGCTTGCGGTCGGCTTTGGGGCCGACGCTGGATGGCAAGTCGTGTGTGCTCATCCAAAATGAATGCATCGGACTCAACGGCGACTACGTCAAGACCGATGTACGGCTGTTTGACCAGATAAGCCGCGAGGTTTTGGGAAATCGCACGGGTGCGCGCGGGCCCCATTTAGTTGAGCTGTGCCTTAAGATTGAGCAGCTTTATGCCGGACCGCTGTATGTTCCCAATGGCTGTAACCCCACCTACTTTTTGCGTATGCGACGCATTATGCAGTCAAAGTACATCGATTGCATGATTAAGGGAGCAAATGCCGCCCTAGAAGAAAACGACCTGCAGTCGGCGATTTGGCTGGCGGAGTCGGGGCTTCGGCAGGAAACAGCGCGTGAGGATATGGTGCGCTGCGCCATGCGCGTCTACAGTGCGGCGGGGCGGCGGCGCGATATCGTCGAGCTGTACAGCGGGCATATGCACCATCTAAGGGAGCAGGTCAATGGCGTGCCCGAGCCCGAGACGCGGCGTCTATACGAGCGCTTGGTGGAGGGGCGGCTCAATCGCGTGCTGGTGGAGCGATAAAAAACGGGCGCCCGAAGTACTTAGGCACCCGTAAGCTTGCTATGTGTTGGCTCGTCGGATCATTGGCTCTTAGACGAGCTTGATCTTCTCGATGTCCTTGCGCGAGGACTCGCGATACAGCGAGAACTTGCGGCCGATGACCTGGACGACCTCGGCGTGGCATCGCTCGGCGAGTTCTTCGGCGGCCTCGCGGGCGGAAAGACTGGAGCCATCGAGCACAGAGCACTTAACGAGCTCATGCTTCTCCAGATAGGCGACCGTCTGCTCGACGGTGCCCTCGTTAATATCGGACTTACCGATGATGATGGCGGGGTTGAGGTGATGGGCCATGCTGCGAAGCTGCTTGACCTGTGCTCCTGTCAGTGCCATGGGTTCTCGCTTTCTATGTATGGGGCGCCCCGCGATGGGGCCTTAATCTACGTGAGCTGTCCCACGATAGCGCAGGAACGGCGCGGTGTGGAGCGCGTTTGCCCAGTTCGCAAAGAATGCGGATGCCGAGTGAGTGGGCGGTGCAGGCTGCGAACAGGCTATGAGCTGGGCGCAGAGACCGGCTCCCATGCAATAAACGCCCAACGAACCTTGCGGACATGATCGAGCATGTAGCGTCCCTGCGGCACGCCCTTGGAGCCCGGCTCACCGGCATGGGGGTTCTCAATCATATGTTGAGCGATGTAGTCGCGCAGACGGTCGATCTTATCCTCGTTGCCATGCTCGAGCATACGGGAAAAATCCGCCACACCTGCTTCAAGGCTGTCGAAGGTATCGCGACGAGGCGATTCAAAGTACGTGACTTGCGGCAGCGCACCCATCTGAATAAGGATATTAAAGGCATACACAAAGCCATTGCTGCAGGTAACCGAGGCGCCGATGGCGTTCATCAGATGCAGGTCATAGCGCGGGCTGGAGTTGGCGACCATCGTGACAGCACAACGCCGACGAGCCGTACGATCAAGCTTGGCAAGCGCACCTTTTAGATTAGTCGTCGTAACCGACCGACTGGCAAAGGCAACATCCACCGCCTTTGCGACCGGTCCAACCAAATCCCAATCATCATCCCAAGCAAGCTCAAGCGGCGTAATGAGATCCTCGAGCCCGTAATACTCAATGCCGGCATCAAGGGTGCCCAACATAGCGGGGGAGAAATCAGCCGCAATCACAGGA
Organism: Collinsella sp.; assembly: GCA_019419425.1. GTDB lineage: Bacteria > Actinomycetota > Coriobacteriia > Coriobacteriales > Coriobacteriaceae > Collinsella. The sequence goes on from DXZZ01000003.1 coordinate 37,562, forward strand.
TGCCCAGCCTGAGCAAGCGGAATAGCAATCGACCCAGCCCCGCACCCCATATCCAGCACCGATTCACCAGGCTTTAACGCCAACAGCTTTATAAAGTCCCGGGCATACGGAGCAGTCTCAAGCGGCCGAAAATGCCGAGCCCGCTTATCCCACTCAAAAGAATCATCAGCCCGCCGCCGACCAGCCTGCAGGCGCATCCATTCGCCATTCCAATCCGCAGCAAGCAGCTCAGAACGATTCTCCCCATCAACCACGGGCCAACCTCCTAGCAACAAAAAAGCGGCCCCTCCCAAAAGAAGAGCCGCAACCAGCATATATCAGAAAGAACCGATCCAACGCCAAACCGCCATACCAGCCAGGTGGGGCAGAAGCGAAGCGACTGCCAAAGGGATAGAACCCAACTGAGGTCCCGTTGTGCGGGAGCCCCGGGGAGGGCAAATATATAAGGTCGATCGCGAGTTCCGCACGAGCCGGAGAGCACTTAATGTGCTCTCCGTGCGAGTCAGGACTGTCCGAGCAGGCGACCTTATATATTTGCCCTCCCCGGGGCTCCTCGCCAGTCCCCCTCAGCTAGTTCTTGAGCGAGTTCAGCGGTGCCGGGAAGCGTCCGCCACGGTGGGCAAGCACGGTGCCGGCGTTGGGGTTCACCGGCATGATGGGCGCACGGCCGAACAGGCCGCCGTACTCGACGCAGTCACCCACGCCCTTGCCGATGGCAGGAATCACGCGGACGGCCGTGGTCTTGTTGTTGATGACGCCGATGGCCATCTCGTCGGCGATGATGCCGGCGATGGTCTCGACCGGGGTGTCGCCGGGGATGGCGATCATGTCCAGGCCAACGGAGCACACGCAGGTCATGGCCTCGAGCTTCTCGAGCGAAAGCGCACCGGCCTCGACGGCGGCGATCATGCCGGCGTCCTCGGACACGGGGATAAAGGCGCCGGAAAGACCGCCCACGCTGGAGCTGGCCATGACGCCGCCCTTCTTGACGGCATCGTTGAGCATGGCGAGCGCGCAGGTCGTGCCCGGGCCACCGCAGGTGCCCACGCCGATGATCTCGAGGATGCGGGCAACGGAGTCACCGATGGCAGGCGTGGGGGCCAGCGACAGGTCGACAATGCCCTTCTCGACCCCCAGGCGATGGGCGGCCTCGCGGCTCATGAGCTCGCCGGCACGGGTGATCTTAAAGGCGGTCTGCTTAATCTTTTCGGCGACTTCCATCATCGAGGCGGAATCGGGCAGCGTCTCCAGGGCTGCGGCCATAACGCCGGGGCCCGAGACGCCTACGTTGATGACGGCGTCGGCCTCGCCACCGCCGTGGACGGCGCCCGCCATAAACGGGGAGTCCTCGACCATGTTGGCAAAGCAGACAAACTTGGAAGCGCCGACGGAATCCTGGTCGGCCGTGAGTTTAGCGGCATCGATGATAGTCTGGGCGGCCATGAGCACGGCATCCATGTTGATACCGGCGCGCAGGCTGGCGACGTTGACGCTGGAGCAGACGCGGCTCGTGGTGGCGAGCGCCTGGGGGATGGACTGGATAACGCGGCGATCGGCGTCGCCGATGCCCTTCTGGACGAGTGCGGAGAAGCCGCCCAGGTAATCGATGCCGAGTGTCTCGGCCGCGCGGTCGAGGGCGTGCGCGATGGGGGTGAGGTCCTCATCCTTGCAGCACGCGGCGATCTGCGCCACCGGGGTGACGGAAACGCGCTTGTTGACGATGGGGATACCGTACTCGCGCTCGAGGTTCTCGGCGGTCTCGACCAGATGCTCAGCCGTGTGCGTCACGTGGTCGTAGATCTTCGTGCACATGCGGTCGAGGTTCTCGTCGCCGCAACCCATGAGCGAAACACCCATGGTGATGGTCCTGATGTCGAGGTTCTGCTCCTCAACCATGCCGCGGGTTTCCGCGATTTCTGCAGGCGTGATCGCCATCCTTGCGCTCCTATCTGCCAAAACGAGCATAGTCTTATCTATTCTAACGTGCCGCACGTGCCAAGTGGCGCGTGCGGCACGTTTTAGTGCTCGGTTGTTTCCGTTGTGTTACTGCCCAAAGACCTCTTCGGCAATGCGCGCGCTTTCGGCGGCATCCTTGGCGTAGTAGTCCGCGCCGATCTGCTTGGCGTATTCGGGGGTGAGCACGGCGCCGCCTACGATAATCTTGACGCCCGGAACCTCGGCATGGAGCAGCTTGATGGTCTCCTCCATGGCGACGACGGTGGTGGTCATAAGCGCCGAGAGGCCGACGAGTTTGATATCGCGCTCCTTGACGGTCTTGAGTACCTCCTGCGGATCGACATCGCGGCCCAGGTCAAAGACGGTGTAGCCGTAGTTGTCGAGCAGCATTTTGACGATGTTCTTGCCAATATCGTGGATGTCGCCCTTGACGGTGGCCACGCAGATCTTGCCCTTGTCGGCGATCTCGCCGGCGGGCATCAGGCGCTTGATGGTGTCGAAGCCCACGCGTGCGGCTTCGGCCGAGGCCATAAGCTGCGGCAAGAAGAACTTGCCCTGGTCAAAGAGGACGCCAACCTCGTCGAGGGCGGGGATAAAGTGATTGTTGATAAGGTCCATGGCGTCGTGGTCTGTCAGCAGACGCTCGGTCTCGGCAGCGATCTCGCCTTTGCGGCCCGAGACGACCATTCGACGAATCGGGTCGTCGTTGCCGTCGGTGCCGGCGGTGCCGGCAGCGGGCGCGGCATCACTCGATGCGGCCTGAGCCGCTGCCGGGTTGGCGGCGATCTTGTACGGATCGGTCCAGCCGGCATAGCGCTCGATGTATCCGGTCGAGCCCTCGTCCTCAACGCTCAGGACGCGATAGCTGTAGACGGTGTCCATAAAGCGCTTGGAGCCCGGGTTCATGATGGGGGCATCGAGGCCCGCGCCAAAGGCGGCGGCCAAAAAGACCGAACCCAGCAGCGGGCGAGCGGGCAGGCCAAAGCTGATGTTCGACACGCCGAGCGCGCATTTGACACCCAGGCGCTCCTTGCACAGGGACATGGCGCGCAGGATCTGCTCGGCCTGGCGTTGATTGGTCGAGGCGGTCATGACCAGGCAGTCGATGAGGATGCGGTCCGGGCCAATGCCGTAGCGGGCGGCCTCGGTCACGATGCGCTCGGCGATGGCGAAGCGAGCCTCGGCGGTATCGGGGATGCCACCTTCGTCGAGCGTGAGGCCGACGACGTTGGTGCCGTAGTGGGCGACCAGCGGGAAGATCTCGTCCATGATCTGCTGCTTGCCGTTGACCGAGTTGATGATGGGCTTGCCGGCGTAGCGACGTACGGCGGCCTCGACGGCGGCGGGGTCGGTGGAGTCGATCTGCAACGGCAACAGCGTGGAGCCTTGGAGCTGCTCGGTCGCTTGCTGGATGACCTTGACCTCGTCGATCTCGGGCAGGCCCACGTTGACGTCCAGGATGTCGGCGCCCTGTTCTTGCTGGCTGATGCCCTGGCTCACGACGTAGTCCAGGTCGCCGTCGCGCAGGGCCTGCTGCAGGCGCTTTTTGCCGGTGGGATTGATGCGCTCGCCGATGACGGCAATCTTGTGGCCGTCGCAGGGAAGGTCCACCACAGTCTGGGCACTTGTGACCGACATGCTGGGCTTGCGGTGGCGCGGACTGGGCGTGTGGTTATCGATAAGCGTGCGCAAGGCGGCCATGTGCGCCGGCGTGGTGCCGCAGCAGCCGCCCACGACGCTCACGCCGTCCTCAATCATGCCGGCGACGGCTTTGGCGTATTCGGGGGCCTGGATGTCAAAGACGGTATTACCGTCGTCGTCCACGTGGGGCAGTCCCGCATTGGCCTGCACTATAACGGGTTTGTCCGTAACGGTGAGCATACGTGCGGCGAGCCCTCGGAGCTCGGCCGGTCCCTGGCTGCAGTTGATGCCCAAAACGTCGGCGCCGATGGCGTCGAGCGTGATGGCGGCCACCTCGGGACTCGTGCCCAGGAAGGTGCGACCGTCTTCCTCAAAGGTCATGGTGGCAAAGACGGGCAGGTCGGAGTTCTCTCGGCAGGCGAGGACGGCCGCCTTGATCTCGGCAAGGTCGGTCATGGTCTCGATAATAAAGAGGTCCACGCCCGCATCGACGCCGGCGCGCACTTCCTCGGCAAAGAGGTCGTAGGCCTCGTCGAAGCTGAGGGTACCCAAGGGGCGCAGCAGCGCGCCGATGGGGCCGATATCGCCGGCGACGTAGTGGGCACCGGCTGCGCGGGCGCAGGCGACAGCGGCGGCAAAGACATCTGCCACGGTGGCGGTACCGTCGAGCTTGTGGGCGTTGGCGCCAAAGGTGTTGGCGGTGATCACGTCGCAGCCGGCCTCGACGTACTGTCGCTGAATGTCGGTAATGACCTGGGGCTCCTCAAAGTTGAGCAGCTCGGGCAGGGCGCCTGCCTTCATACCAGCGGCCTGCAACATGGTGCCCATGCCGCCGTCGAACAGCAAGTGCCCCGTGCCCTCGATGGCCGCACGCAGGCGATCGTCCTTAATGCGCAGATCGTCGATCGTGCGCGTCTTGTACGCGGCGCCGTTGCAGCGCGCGGCATTGACAGGTGCCGCCAGCGCAGCACCGTCCAGATCATGAGTGATAAGCGGAGTAAACATCGAGGGCTCCTAATGGCTGGAATAGCAGGTGGTGTGGGCGGCACGGAAGCGACAGTGCTCGCGCATGCGGCAGATATTGCAGGTGGGGCGGCTCTGGGCGTCGTGGACTTCGCCGTCAAACAGACCAATCACCGCGGTCACGCTCTTGGTGGGCATGAGCAGGCTGGTGGGCGTGACGGTAAGCCCGATGAGCCGCGTGGCGTTGAGCGCATTCACGATCGAGCGCTGGGCCGAGAGCGGGCAGTCGCCATAGCCGGGACTAAAGCGCCAGTTGCCGGCGAGCCCATGAACGGCGGCGTCCGTCTTGACCTGCTGGTCCATTTGCTCAACGGCGGCTTCTACATAGGCAGAGCATGCGGCGTCGAGCACGGCTCCCTCTAGGGGCTGCTGAGCTCCCGTGGTGCGCAGACGACGCTCGGCGTCCATGCCGAGGGTGCATGCCATGAGCGCGGCCATGCGGGCGTCCTTGAGATGTCGATAGATGTCGCGACCGCGCAGCTCAACGTTGGTGCCAACCAGACGGATGCAAGGCTCTCCCTGCTCGTCCACGCCCGTGGCATCGACGGTAAACACGCGCCGCACGCCGCGGGGCTCAATGTCCAGCTCAAGGCGCTCGACCACAAGCTCAATACGTCGTGACAGCTCGGGCTCAATCTGCTGGCCGCCGTAGCCCAGATACCGCAGCATCTCGGCACGGTCGACACGGGGATGGTGCGCAGCATCGACACGGTAAAGCGCCGGCGACGCAAGGTCGGCCGGCACTTCGACAGCGGTTGTATCGATGTGCGGTTTTTCCATTACCCCAGGCGCTCCATAATGGTCGCGGCGATCGCAGGACGATTCATAGTGTACAGGTGCAGACCGGCGGCACCGTGCTCCTTAAGGTCGCAAAGCTGACGGGCGGCATAATCTACACCGGCTGCCTGCAGGCTCTCGGGGTCGTTCTCGTACTTGGCGAGAATCTTGATGACGGGGGAGGGCAGCGATGCGCCGCACATAAAGACCATGCGGCTGATCTGGGACTTGCCCATAAACGGCATGATGCCCGCGGTGATGGGCACCGTGATGCCCGCCTTGTCGGCAAGCTCGCGGAAGCGGTAGAAGCACTCGTTGTCAAAGAAGAGCTGCGTCACAAAGAAGCTCGCGCCGGCGTCCTGTTTTTGCTTGAGGTATTCGACCGAAGCGTTGAGGTCCTCACAGGCAATGTGGCCCTCGGGGTAGGCCGCGGCGCCCACGCAAAAGCCGGCGTCGACGAGCTCGGGGATGAGGTCGCGGGCGTAGGCGTAGTCCGAGGCGGGCTTGTCGTCCTCGGTCGCGCCAGCAGGAAGATCACCGCGCAGGGCCAGCACATTTTCTACGCCGGCGGAGCGGTATTCGTCGATCTTGGCGGCGATGTCGGCATGCGTGCGGCCAACGCAGGTAAGGTGCGCCACCGAGGGCGTATTGAATTCGCTCGTAATCATATGCGCGATGGGGGCGGTGGTGGCGCCGTTGCCCGAGCCGCCGGCAGAGCAGGTGACCGAGACAAAGCTCGGCGAAAGCTTGCACAGATTGCCTGCCACTTCGCGAGCCGTGTCGAGGGTCAGCTCGCCCTTGGGCGGGAACATCTCAAACGAAACGGGTGCGGTGCCCTGGGATGCTGCCTGCTTAAAAACCTCGTCGACGCGCATATCGTGCTCCTTTAGATACGTAATAGTGTGATGTGTTGTAAGGATTCTACAGCACCACTGTGTCACGGTGGAGTTTCACTCGCTATTCGGGGATACCAATCAAAGATGCCTTGCTATCGACATTCCCTATAGCAGAGCGGTCAATCTAGGATGGGGCTATAAAGACTGGTATCTGATGCGAAATACCAGTTAATAGAGCCCCATCCCAAATTGACTACCCTTAAACCATGGGGAGAGGTCTGCAATTTATACAGTTGATTGGCTGTTGAGGACGGCAACGCCGCCGCGATGCGGTAACCTCATTGATTGGTTTCGTGACAGCAACATAACGGTAATGTTGCGGAAACACGACGAGCCTAATCTATGACTCGTTCGTTAGTAATCAACACCGCTTCTCACGCGGTGCCGATACGAAGGGAGTTCCGTATGGCCGATCTTACTGACCGCTTCGGGACCATGGTGTTCTCTGAGGAAGTCATGAAGGACTACCTCCCCAAGGACATTTGGAAGCGCCTTGCTGCAACCCTCGAGGGCGGTGAGCCGCTCGACCTGGATGTGGCCAACGCCGTCGCCCATGCCATGAAGGTCTGGGCCATCTCCAAGGGCGCGACGCACTACGCACACTGGTTCCAGCCGCTTTCGGGTATTACTTCCGAGAAGCACGACAGCTTCCTGGAGCCCAACCACGACGGCACCGCCATTACCAAGTTTACGGGCAAGAACCTCATCCAGGGCGAGCCGGACGCCTCCAGCTTCCCCAACGGCGGCCTGCGCGCCACCTTCGAGGCCCGTGGCTACACCGCTTGGGATCCCACTAGCCCCGCCTTTATCAAAGACGATGTCCTGTGCATCCCCACGGCTTTCTGCTCCTACACGGGCGAGGCCCTGGACAAGAAGACCCCGCTGCTGCGCTCCATGACCGCGCTCTCGCGTGAGTCCAAGCGCGTTTTGGCGTTGTTTGGCAAGACCCCCAAGAAGGTCGTTCCTTCCGTGGGCGATGAGCAGGAGTACTTCCTGATCAAGAAGGACGCTTACCGCAAGCGCAGGGACCTGGTCATCACCGGTCGCACTCTCTTTGGCGCTGCTCCCTGCAAGGGCCAGGAGCTCGAGGAGCACTACTTTGGCGCTATCCGCCCCACCGTCTCGGCCTATATGAAGGACCTGGACGATGAACTGTGGGCGCTTGGCATTCCTGCCAAGACCAAGCACAACGAGGTCGCTCCCTGCCAGCATGAGCTCGCTCCTGTCTATGGCGAGGTGAACGAGGCCATCGACCAGAACCTGGTCATGATGGAGAAGATGAAGCTCATCGCCTCCCGTCACGACTTGGTCTGCCTGCTGCACGAGAAGCCCTTTGAGGGCATCAACGGTTCGGGCAAGCACAACAACTGGTCGCTTGGCACCGAGTCCGAGAACCTGCTCGACCCGGGCGACACCCCGCTCGACAACCTGCAGTTCATCGTCTTCCTCACCGCGGTGATCGAGGCCGTCGATAACTATCAGGAGCTCCTGCGTGCCTCCGTTGCCTCGGCCGGCAACGATCATCGTCTGGGCGCCAACGAGGCTCCTCCGGCGATTATGTCTATCTTCCTGGGCGACCAGCTTACCGAGGTCGTCGAGAAGATCATCGATGGCAAGGCTTCCGTCCATGCCACGCGCGGCGTGCTCGACCTGGGCGCCGATACCCTGCCCAAGCTGATGCAGGACAACACCGACCGCAACCGCACCTCCCCGTTTGCCTTCACCGGCAACAAGTTCGAGTTCCGTGCCTGCGGCTCCGAGCAGAACGTCTCCGACTCCAACCTGGTGCTCGATGCCGCCGTGGCCAAGTCGCTCAAGTCCTTCGCCGACGCACTCGAGGGTACGCCCGAGGATAAGTTCCAGGACGCCGCGCTCGAGTACTGCAAGAAGGTGCTGACCGATCACCAGCGCATCCTGTTCTCCGGCGACGGTTACTCCGACGAGTGGCCCATCGAGGCCGAGAAGCGCGGCCTTGCCAACAACAAGACCACGGCCGACGCTCTTCCCGCCTTTGTTTCCGATAAGGCTATCGCGCTCTTTGAGGAGACGGGCGTCCTGACCAAGGCCGAGGCTCAGTGCCGCTATGACTGCAAGCTCGAGAAGTACAACAAGCTCATGAACATCGAGGCCACCACGATGGTTCGCGAGGCGCGTCGTACCTATCGTCCGGTCATTACCGCCTATGCCACCAAGGTCGCTAAGGGCCTTGAGACTATTCGTGCCGCCGGTGCTGAGGCCGCCATGCAGTGCGAGCAGAACACGCTCAACAAGCTCTGCAACGGCATCACCGCCATCAACGACTCCATCAAGGCGCTCGACGCCGTACATCAGAAGGCCGAGGCTCTCGATGGCCAGGAGCAGGCCAACGTGTATGCACACGAGGTCGTTCCCGCTATGGATACGCTGCGCGCCGCCGTGGATGCCATGGAGGAGATCGTGGCCGCCGACTACTGGCCGGTTCCGACCTACGACGACATTCTGTTCTACGTGTAGAACGTAACCGACATATCGTCACGGTATTGAGCCGGGGTCCGCATCGCGTGGGCCCCGGCTTTTTGTTTGCGAAGGACGCTTTGGAGTCCGTTTTGCCGCCGATACGCCGGGATCCGCACCTGTCGGGTTCGAATCCCGGCATATCGGCAGTAAAAAGCCCGTCACCGCGAGGGCAACGGGCTTCTCAGATTCTGTGGTGCACCGTTTGCGCATCTCCTCGAACCGAGGTGTGCGCAGTCGGCACAATCGTTTTCGTTAGGATACCACGAGCGGCCTAGGAAACAACCAGGCGCATGCCGGGATAGATCAGGTTCGGGTTCGAGATGCCGTTCTTGGCGGCGAGATCCTGGTAGGTCGTGCCGTACTTGGAGGCGATGCCGGAAAGGGTGTCGCCGCTCTGGACAACGTAGACCTGCTCGGTAGTGGCCTGCCCGTTGATGATCGCCATAACCTCGTCGTAGCGCGGCCCCAGTACGGCCTTGCGGCGGCTGCCGTTGCCGTAATCGCCCGCCCAGGTCTCCTTCGCAAGATCCTCGGCGGATGCCGTGAGGATGTGGTTAACGAGCGCCTGCACCTCGGAATAGCGGTCGTCGAGCGCGTGCTTGCGATCGTCTCCGTCGCCGAACTCGCCCGCGAGCACCTTCGCCGCGAGGTCTGCCGTGGGCGTCTCGTCGATGCCGTGGATAAGCGAGCTGGGGTCTCCGTTCGAGCCGCCAGCCATGGCCTCCCACTCGGTGCGGGAGATGTAGCACTTGTTGATGTCGAGGTTGCCCGCCCAGCCGTCCAAGCGCCCGCACGAGGAGTACTGGCGGATGGCGCAGTCGTAAGCCCCCTCGTTCCAAGGCTCGTCCTGGTAGCCCGTGGGGTTCATGTCGGCGTACTGCGCCACCCACGTCTTGGCCGTGGTGAGGCCCCACGGGAACACGCTCTTGCTGGCGTAGATGCCGATGCGATCCATGCTCACGCCAAGCAGCTCGGCAAGGCGCTCGGCCATGGCCTTGAGGTATGACGTGTCGCCCCATGCCTTGTTGCCCTGCTCCTCCCAGTCGATGAAGAACGCGGCCTTGCCGACGTAGCCCTTGCAGTGCTCGTAGAAGTACTCGGCCTCCGCCTCGGCATCACCTCCGTTGACGTAGTGGTACACGCCCACGAGCTTGCCAAGGCCGACCGCCTGCTGGATCTGGCGGTCGCAGTCGGGCGACACGTAGCGCGTGCCCTCGGTAGCCTTGCAGATAACGAAGTCGAACGGGACAGCCGCGAGGTTGATGCCGTTCTGCCAATTGCTGATGTCGATTCCGTTCATTCTATTCAGCGCTCCCTATCGCTATGAAATAAGCCCAGTCAACTTGTTCGTACTGTTTGCGGCTCAGCCGCACCACGCCCTCGTATGGGTCGTGGAATGTCGCCGTCTCGCCGTCCCATCCGCAGAGCAGGACGATATGCCCGCCGTAGCTCTTGCCGCCGTCGCGTAGCTGGCCAGTTAGGCTGCAAAACACCATCCATCCGCCAGCCGCCTCGTCCAAGGCGTCGTCGGCGTTGTCGTGGATAGGCGTGTAGCCCAAAGCCTGGTCGTTCGCGTTCATCCAACGGCAGAACTTTTCCATGTCGTTCACGCCGTCCGTGAGGCACGATTCGCCAACGAATCCCAGCATCTGCGCCGGCGTGCACGTCTGGCCGTAGAGCCATTCCCACGCCATGGCCGCGCACGTGAGGCCGCAGCCGGCAGCAGCCAGGTCTTCGCCTGCATACGAAAGCCCGCCCCAGCGCTCGTCTGCTTGGAGGTAGACGGGCACCTCGGCGGGCTTGTCGAGCGGCTTGTCGTAGATGGTGGGCAAAGGCTCCTCCTTCGGCACCTTCGGCACGTTAGAGGCTATAAGCGCCACGTCGGCGAAGGCGGCGAGCAGGGCCAGCAGCGAGATGGTGGCGGCGATGCGCACGAGGCGCTTGCCGCCCATTCCTAGTTGTCCTTCTTCGGAGTGCCCATGGCGAGCAGCGCGTCGAGCCACTTGTCTGTCACGCCGACCGCCTTGAAGGCCGCATATGCCACCTGCACGCCGCCGACGCAGGCGAAGATCGCGGTGACCCACGCGCCGGGGTCGGTCGGGATTCCGTTGGCCATTGCGGTGAGGGCGCCGAAGAGCGCCGAAGCGGCGATGGCGAGCCAACGCGCGGCGTTGCCGCCCATGGCCTCGGACTTGATCGCCTGGATGATGAACGGAAGGATTACGGAAGAAATAACGGCGAGAGCTGCCTGAATCGTGGTCATGGTCTGCTCCTTTAGTCGATTACGGGCATCTTCATGGCGTCTTCGTAGAGACGCGTTCCGGTGCCGTTGCCGCCCAGCCCGTGGTAGGCGGCGTAGACGTTTTCGAGGTGTTTGCGGTCTGCGACCGTCAAGCCGCCTTGACGGACTGCCTGCTCATGGATGTTCTTCAGCTCGCGCCAAAGCAGCGCACGCACCCCCATCCTCAAGGCATCGTCAGTTGCCTTTTCCGCCTCGGTGCGCTCGACAGCCTTGCGTCCTTGCGATTTGAGTGCCGCCACCAAGGCGGATACCACGGAGCCGACGAGGCCAGACACGATGGCGGTGACCGCCACGGTGTACACGAGGTCGTTCACGCTAAGCCCCCGCGTACTCTTCGCCGGTGATTTCCTTGTACTCGTCGGCGGTAATCCACTTGCACTCGACAGCCTTGTAGACGCGCGCCTTGCTCCAAAGGTCTTTGTCGTAGTACTTCTTGACCTTCGCGAAGTGCTTGGAATGCTCAACGGTTTTCTTCGTAGCCATTACTGGTCACCTCCCACGGTCATGAGCAGGTAGTCGATGTTCGCCGTGTTGGTCTCGGTCTGCGTCGGCTGGGACGCCTGCTCGCGCATCTGTTCGAGCAGCGCCGGGAGGTCGGGCACCTCGCCGTTGGCGTAGGCGGCGAGCGCGGAGGTGTAGGCGAGCTTTCGCGCCTTCCGCTCCACGCACTCGTCATCGTCGATAACGCCCGCGTCGTGCGCCGCGTCGGGGTCGCCGATCTGCGACAGCAGGTCGCGCAGGGCGTTGACCTCGGCCAGGGTGCCGTCTCGAAGCTCGTCGGGGCGCGGCATGTCTTCCTCAGTGTCCATGCGGACTCCTTCCTTATCGGGGAATGTGCCGCCATCGTATTAGCGCCGTGAGATTGCCTGGCCGTTTGGGCGGGCGCGAAGAAAGAAGGCGCGCCGCAGCACGCCTTCGCTGTCTTGGTTATTTCGTTTTCGACCCGTCTAGGCCGCCGTTTTGAGTTGCCGCCCTTCCGCTATGGCGAGGGCGTTCCGCCCGAATCGTCTCTCGGGCTTGGTTGCATTGAGCAACCCCCCCCCGCGAGATTTTCGAACAGGCTGCGGTACAGCGCGTCCATGGCCAGCACGCTGCGGTGCGCGTCCAAGTGAGCCATGCCGCCGCGCCAGCTCTGGTAGCTCTGCTGCACCTGCTCGGGCGTCATGACCCCCTCGGCCACCATGCGGGCCATCTTCTTCAGCTTGTGTCGCTCGCGCGTGATGGAGTCGCGGCACGGCCTCATGACGATGCGGCCCGTTTCGGTGTAGAAGATGCGCTTCTTCAGCCACGTGAAGCCGCGCGTCAGCTTCACCACGCGGGTCTTGCGCGGGTTCAGCGCGATGCCGAGCTTCGCGCACTCGTGCTCTATCAGCAGAAGGCACACTTGCAGGTACTCCTTGGACTCGTGGATCAGGTAGAAGTCGTCCATGTAGCGCCCGTAGGCCTCGGGGCGCAGCATCTCGGCCACGTAGTGGTCGATGCGGTTGGGGTGCGCCACCGCGCATATCTGGTTTGGCTCGCTGCCCAGGCCCAGGCCGACCTCGCCCTGCGCGTCTATCAGGCGGTGCTCAAGGGCGACCACGCGCGGGTCGAGCAGCGCGTCGGCCACCTGCCGCTTGACCGGCTCGTGGGCAATGCGCGCGAAGTAGTCGGAGAAGTCGCCCAGCAGTATGTAGCCCTCGCGCCCATGCCGCCGCCAGTGGTCGGCCAGGTGGCGCTTGAGCAGCTTAAGGGCGTAGTCGGTGCCGCGCCCCTTGATGTTGGCGGAGTTCGCGGATACGAGCGTGGGGACTATCGCGGGCACGAGGGCGTTCTGGGACAGCGACTTCTGCACCACGCGCTCGGGGAAGTGCACTGCACTGATGTGGCGCAGCTTACCGCGCTCCCACAGGTCGAAGCGGATGAAACCCCGGCATATGTCGCGGCCCTCCAAAAGGTCTTGGCGCGATTTCACGGCGTTTCGCAGATAGTCCTTCATGTACCGCTGCGTCGAGGCCTTCCACATGACGCCACGCGCGGCCTGCTTGGAAGCCTTGCACAGGCTGTTGAGGTCGGCCACCGTCTCAAGGGTGCACGCCTTGACGCGCTCGGCCTTGGCCCTGGCGCGCTTCTCCTCGCGGCGCTTCCGGCGTGCGGCCCGCCTTTGCTCCGAGTTCATAGAAGGCACCCCGCACGGCTTGCAATGTGGCTCTGACAGCCGCTTGAGGTATGGCCATGAAACGCGGCGAAGCCACGGAGCGCCGCGCCATGCAAGCAGCGTCCGGCCACCCTCGCGGGGTGCGTATTTACGGCCACGCGCCCGATGGTCGCGCCTTCCTTCCTCTCCGCGCTCTGCTTTCGGCCCGCTGGCCTACTCGGTCTGGCAGTAAGGGAATCCGGGGCGGGGGCGAACCCAGGTGTTCGTCGCCGAATTGTAGTTGGCATTGCCGTTGTTGTTGACGTAGCACACGTTGGACGAGGAGCCACCCATGACGGAACGCAGCCACCAATTGTACCGATATACAAGGCGGGACCGCCGCCCATTATAACGAACGCAGGCGCTCTAGCTCGGCCTCGGCCTCGGCTATGCGCTCGTCGGTCGTCTTCTTGCCGGTGACGCGTACGTTCTTGCGCGCGCCCTTGAGCAGTTTGATCTCCTCCTCGACCATGCCCGCCAGCGCCTCGAAGCGGTTGGCGTTCACCGGCAGGCCGATGTCCATGAGGCATTGCATGTCGAGCATCAGCTGCTCGCAGTCGGCTATCGCCAGCGTCAGGTAACGCTTGCGCTCAAGTGCGTTGAACGAACTGTTGGGGTAGAAGCAGTCGGCGCGGTTGACGTTGTACACGATGCTGCGCGCGGTCTCCACCGTGGGGACTGCGTTCAGCAGCCTGTAGGCTTTCGGCACGACCGACGAGGAGGCCATGAGCTTGTTGACCTCCACGCGGATGGCGATGGCCTGCGTGAAGAACTTGTACTCGGACACCTCGCGGTTTCGCTGGTAGACGCCGCTCATGGCACCTCCCGGAAATAGTGGCGAAAAAAACGGCCCGCTGCGCGGGCAGGGATGCGACCGCGCAAGGCGGTCGCATCGAAAGAGAAGTATAGAGCACTCGGCTGGCTAGCCGACGAGGAAGCCGGGGCGGGGGCGAACCCAGGTGGTCGTCGCCGAATTGTAGTAAGCAGCGCCGTAGCCGTTGACGTAGCACACGTGGGACGAGGAGCCACCCATGACGGAACGCAGCCACCAAGTGTACCGAATTCCGTTCAAGCGGTGCGCGGTATCGCGGAACAGGTCGAACTGGCAGTCGAAGCCCACGCTGTAGCCCTTGGTGCCCCACACTGGGCAGCCGTACACCTCCATCTCGGAGGGCGACCACACCTTGCCGATGTCCTGCCAGCTCCAGCTGTTGGAGTCGCTGAGCGCGCCGCTCGCGCTGTAACGCTCCTCAAGCAGCACGCGCTGGGTGAGCAGGTACTTGGTCAGCCCCTCGGGCAGGCACGCCTCGAACAGCCTCTCCCACGCCTTGAGGTTGCTGTTCAGGTACGGGTTCTTCACGTCTGCGGTGCCCTGGTTGGTGTTCGCAGTGTTCCACATCAGGTAGCTGTCGTTGGCCACGCCGGTGACGGTCTTGGCCACGGCGACGGGCGCGGACGCGATGAACGCGATGTGGTGGCCCTTGGCGCTGTCGCCGCACTGGTAGTACGGGTCGAAGTGCGCAAGCAGGAAGCGCACGGACTGCTGGGCCGCCACGTTTGACGCGCTCACGAGCGGCACGTCGATGTAGTCGCCCACGCGCATGCCGCTGAAGTTCGCGGCCTGCACGCGCTTGTGCAGCGCGTCGTAGATCGTGGTGGAGCCGGACACCTCGCCCGCGAGCAGCGTCGCGAGCGACTGGCCCGGGTACTTGCCGATCAGGCCCTGTCGGTTGTACTCGGCGTTGTTGAGCGCCGTTGTGGCGGTAATGCGGGCGGTGTCGTCAATCATCTCGTAGTTGGTGCCGCCCACGGTGAGGATCTTTGCTTGCGCCATTTCGTTTCCTTCCTAGTTCAATGTGATGGTGTTGCCGCTCGCGGAACACGTCGAGCCGAACGTCACCGTTGCCCCGCTCGCCGACGCCTTCGACGCCGGGCAGTAGACGGTTCCGCCCATATAGATGAACTGCCCCGTGGAGTTCGCCAAGAGAGTTGCGAGCTTCGCGTTCTGAGCACGCAGCTCGGCGATGTCGGAACTTCCGGCGCTGCCTTGGGCAACTGAGTTGGCGATCTGGAGCGCCTGGTTCGCCGCCGCGTCTGCACGAGACGCCGCGCCGTTCGCCGCCGCAATGGCATCGCTTGATGCTTGCTGGTCGGCGACGTGCTCGTCATGCCGCTGCGCTTCGGCCTTCTTGCGCTCGTCTTCGGCGTCCAATCGGTTTTTCTCGTTATTCTGGCGGGTTGTCTCGTTGTTGCTGCGAGCTACCTCGTTGTTGCCGCGAGTGGTTTCCGCGTTCTTTCGCAACGTCTCGTTTTTCTGGCGGGTTGTCTCGTTGTTGCCGCGAGCGGTTTCCGCCGTTTTTCTTGCGTTCTCGTTCGCAACGCGCGTCTTCTCTGCGGTATCGGCGCTGTCTGTCGCGGCCTTGCAGTTGGCCGCTGCGGTCTTGGCCTCCTCGGCGGCCTCCATCGAAAGCGTCGACTCGATGCGGAAGATCGAGCCGTCGGTCGTTCTGGCGCGGTCGATGTTGCCTGCTTCGTTGAGCAGCAGCGCCGCGCCCTGGTTGGTATCTGCCATCGCACCTCCTTTACTTCGCTAGCACGCCTATGACGATGGCGTGCGGGCCGATTGCCTGGATGATGCATCGGTCGCCGGCCTTGGCTCCCGAGCACGCCGTGGTGTAAGGGAGCTTCAGGGAAGCCCCCTTCACCGATACGGCCATCGACGCGCCGGACACAGACTTCACCGTTCCGTAGCACGCCTGCTGGCCGGGAGTGTTGTTCGCTGCCGCACCGGCCATCGCGGCGCCGTAGCGGCGCATGGCCGATATGAGTTCATCGCTCATACCTCTTCACCTCCATCTCGATTGGGCATCCTCCCACGAGCGTGAGAGTCGCAGTCCTCACCGCGAACTTGCCGCCGATGCCGGCGCTCGCCCAATCGACCATCACGGCATCGCCGCACGCGACGGGCGCATACGTCCGCTTGACCGTGACCCTGCGTATGGCGCTCTGCTGCGTCCTCAGCATCTCTTTCGCCTTGGCGTCTGCGGCCTTCTGCCTCTCGGCGTCGGTAGACCCAGCGGGGAGGTCACTGTAGCTGTACGTGGCCGTCTTGCGCCAACCGCGCGAAACCGTGGAGTAAGGGCTGCTCGGGTCTGAGTCGATAGCCGTACCGCGGTAGAAGGCGTCCTGCGTCTCGTAGTCGCAGTGCACCACGTTGGCGACGCCCGAGCGATCAAGCTCGTCGACTACCTCGTTGATGAAGCGTGCGCCCGCCCCCTCGCGCAGGGTCATGGACACCGGCCTGTCTTGCGGCTCCCTGTACCTGCGGAGCACAGGCCTGCCGTAGGCGTCCTCGTCCACGGCGCAGAACCCGGCGACGTCGAGCAGCGCGTTGCAGGCCGCAAGGCGCTTCGACAGCTTCATGTCGCCGGAGTCGATGCCGAGAGTCCAGTCTTGCGCGAGCTTGTAGCTGGAATCGTCGGAAATCACATCCGAGAAACCAGCAGCCTTGAGCAGGCCGACAACATAAGGCACCACGGCGGTTCCCGCTGAAACGGTAAACGGGGCGTCGAACTCGTCTTCGGCGACCTCCGAAAGCCTGCCTGACAGGTCGGCGGTGCCGGTGGAGTTGACTCCGCGCCTAGTTCTTTTCGGAGCCGAGACGATGAAAGTGCCGAGCGCCTCGCCGGCTGATGTGCCGCCGAAGTCGGCATCGAGGTACACCCGCAGCAGGTCTGCCCCGAGATCTAGCGTTCCCGAGTAATCGACCTGCCCCGTGGTGTAGTCCTTGTCCTGGTTGCGCTCGATGCACCCGCCGTTCTTTATGTTCATAATCCTCTCGACCTCGTTGCCCGTAGCGCGATCTACGCGCATGAAGCGGAACGAGGTGATGAACGGTTTGCCCCAATCAGCCATTTATGGGCTCCTCGAAGACGTTGTGCGTGATGCTCGCAGACCCCTTCCAGATGCCGGCTGACTTTACCGACATGTCGAACTCCATGGGGCCGTAGGCACGCTCGCCAGCATGGCCGCGCCACCAGCCCTTGCACTGCTCGTCCATGACGCGCATGTACTTGTCGTGGTCGTCGCGCTTCATCTCCCACGAGAGCGATGTCTTCTTGTCAAGCTCGTCGAGCATGTACGACATAGGGAGGTCGCCGTTCTCGCCGCCATCGGCAAAATGGTATGTCTCAACCGATCGCTTGGAGCTTGTCGAATAGTCGCCGTTGTAGTCGAGCACGAGCGCCACAGATGCGTCTTGGCCAAAGTTGAGGGCCATCCCGTGCGCGAAAACGTTTGCGCCTGTTGCGACTTGCGAGGACGTGCCGTTGTCGGCATAACCGGTCACCTTGTACTCGTAGTCGGTGTTGAGCGGCGGGATGCGGTCGATCGTCTCCTGCGAGTCGAGCACGCCGGATGCTATGACGGCATCGCCACCGTACGACACGCGCTCCACCGTGAAGGAGGAGCATCGCGAGGCGCTGCCGACAACGAGGGCGTTTCCGTCTACCGTGATGGTACCGAGCATGGAAAGCTCGTTGCTCACCTCGTCGACCGTCATGGGGCCTACAAGCGTCGTCTGCTCGACCTCGTAGGACGAGAGGCCGTTGCGCACCTTCACGTGGCACGCCAGCGCATCGTCGTACGACAGCGACACTTCTGGGATGGCAGGCTCGGCCCAGTGGGTCTTGAAGCGGCGAGCGGCGGTTTTGGACAGCCCCGAACCGCCCTTGACCGTGAGCGTGAGCAGGTAGTCGATGCCGTTGCGGATGGTCGCATAGCTGCCGAAGCTCACAGGCTTCAGGTTCGTCACGTCTGCGGTTGCGATGGCCGCGCCGCCGACCTCTGCAAGCGCGAGCGTCGCCTGGGCGATGCCCGTTTCGTCGGTGGCGGCCACCTGCACGGTGAGCGGCACCGCATCGACGAGCATGCCGTCGGTAGCGGGGGAGGCGACCCAGCACTGCGGATAGTCGGCCACGGTGATCGCCACGTAGCCAGACCACGCGCCCCAGTCGGCATGCAGGCCCTTGGTGCGCACGCGCACCTTCCAGCTGCCCTTCGCCAGCGTCACCGATGCGCTCTTGGCGGTGGTGAACGATTTGGTGATTGTCTCGCCGCCGACAAGCTCAAGCTGCGCGGCGCTCTGCGCCGAGCCGTCCTGATGGTTCGGCACCCATGAGACGGTGACGGCAGTTCCGGTAGGCACGACGGAATCGGCGGTCACCTTCGGGGCGAGAGGAGGCGTGATCGTCGTGACGGAGTTCGACTTGACCCATGCGGATGCGAGGCTGCCACGCTTCGCCCTGACCCTGTATACGACCGTTCCCGCCGGAGCGGCCTTGTCGTGCAGGTCGAGCCACGCTGGGTCTTCGCCCTCGGTGCTGGCCGTTATGGCGGCCCACGTGCTGCCGCCGTCGGTAGAGCGCTGGACTTCCCATGCGTTGGCGTAGGCCCATGCCCCGTAGACGCGAAGCGTGACCTCGGTTGCACCCGCCTTGACGGCCTCCACGCGCGACGGGGCGGAAGGCGTGGTGTAGCTCGTGCCGCACGAGACGTGCGTGGAGTTTCCGCCTGGGCCGTGGGCGCAAAGGCGGTACTCGTACTTGTGGCCGGGCTTCGTCGAGTTGTCGGTGTAGTTGGTCACGTCCCAGGAGACGTCGGCGATGTTCACCCACGAGCCGCCGTCGGTGCGGCGGTCTACGTACACGCCAGCCCAGGGGTACGCGCCGTCCATGCCCGTGTAGTCGACGTCCCACGTGATCTTGTGGGAGGTGTCGGATACGCGGGCCAGCTTCGGGTTCTTTGGCGGATGCGGCTGCGAGTACCCGCGCTGTGGAATCCAAGCGTACTCCGTCGCCCAGGCGTCGCCGCCCGCGCTGCCGTAGTAGTTGTTGTATGTCTTGCCGTAGACGTGGATCTGCACGGCGCAGTTCCAACCGCCGGCCCCGCGCCCGACGTCCACGGTGAAGGTCACGGCGTCGCGCGTGGCCCAGTTGCCGTAGTTGTTGAGCAGCACGTCGCGCGACCTGTAGGTGGTGCCGTTGACGATCACGTCATAGTGCGTGCCGTACTGCGCGGCGTACTTGTCTTCGAGCGCGGCGGTGACTGTGATGCGCGAGGTGGTGTCGTTGACGGTGTTCACCGCATCGACCGAGATGTAGCCGCAATACCAGCGGTTGAGCCCCGCGATCTGGATCTCTCTTGTATAGGTTCCCATTGGCTACCTCCCCGACCCTGCGGAGCGCTTGGCTGCGGAGACTAGAACGTCAACCGCCTGCATGATCCGCTGATCTGCGTTTACGCTTCCGCCGTTGACTGTGACGTTGTAGGTGGCCCCGGCTGCACCAGCGCCTGCAACCGCAACGGATGGGGCAACTGTGATGCCGGAACCGATAAGCGAGCTGGCCGACGCGAGCGCAGACGTGATGGCGGATTTGACCGCGCCAGTGCCGTTGCCGATGCCCTCAGCCCATCCCTCCATGAGCGCCTTGCCCGAGTAGGTTGTGTAGCCGTGGCCGCTGAAGGGGCCGCGCTTTGCTGGCGAGAACGGGAAGAACGAGCGGATCTGCGAGACGGCGCCAGACACGGTGGAAAGGGCGCCGCCGATTGCGTTCTGGATGCCCTGCGTGAAGCCGTTGATCAACGCGCGACCGGAATCGACGAGCCACGACCCAGCACCTGCGAAGAAGCCCATTACCTGGCCTGGAATGCTGGAAATGGTGCTCATGAGGCTTCCGACATGGCTCGACACGGCGCCGACCAAGGCCGAGAAGGCACCAGTCACCGCTGCGTACACCTGCTGCGACGCGTTCGCCATAGTCGACACCATGGTCGAGAAGTACCCGGCGATCGAGGAGACGAGGCCGGACACGAGCGAGAGCGCTGAGGACACCAGCGAGCCGACGAACGCCACTACCGCGTTCACACCGCCTGAAACGGCGGCGACCACGGTAGCTATCCCGCCGCCGACAACGGATACGATAGAGCCGATGAACGTGGTAACCGCAGTCACGAGGCCGCTCACGACCGACATGACGAGGCCAATGGCCGAGGCTACGACGGATGCGGCGTTTACCACGATCGAGATCACCTGGCTTGCCACCGTTATCACGACGGACACGATTGAACCAACTACAGACAGCACTGTCTGGATTACCGGTATGAGCATCTGAGCCACGGAGAGCACTATCTGCATGCCGCTAGCCAATATCGGCAGCACGGCGTTGGCGAGGTTTGCGAGCGCCGTGCCGATAGACGTGATTGCCGGCATGAGCGCAGCGCCCACCTGCGACACGAGCGGGCTTACCGCAGCGAAAAGCTGCATGGCGACGCCGATGACCTGCGAAATGATTGGGACGATCATCGCGAAGGCGTTGTGTAGCACGGGCAGGATGGCCTGGCCGACGTTCAGCAGCGTCGAGCCAAGCTGCTCTATGACAGGCCGCATGGCGCTGAACGCGCCGACTGCACCAGATGCAAATGACGCGATGGCGGGCAGCATCTGCGATGCGAAGTACGTCACGAACGGCGACACCGCCGAGATGATCGTCGTCACGGCTCCGCCAATAGTCGAGACGATGGTGTCCCAGATGCCCGGTATCTGCTCGCCAAGCTGCCCGAAAGCGGACTTGCACGTGCCTACGACGGATGCCGCAGCGTCGGCGATCGCTTGGAACGCCCCCGTTATCTGGGAAGCATCGACTGTCGGCAGCTGTATGCCAAGCTCAGCCAAGGCTCCTACGGCGATGTTCCAAGCAGTCGCGAGCGCTTCCGAGAGCACTGGGCCAAGGACTGGGCCAAGGCCAGACAGCACAACCGGGAACGCCTCGACGATTCCCTTGCCGATCTGCGCAACCCTCGGGGCCACGTTCGTAGCTACCGCGCCGATCGACTCAAGCAGCTGCTGCGTGAGCTGCGAGAAGTCGACGTCGTCGCGCCCGAGTCCGGTGATGAAGTTCTCCCACGCGGCCTTCGCCATGCCGATGGAGCCGCTGATCGTGGTAGCGGCCTCCTTGGCGGTGGTGCCGGTGATGCCCATGTTCTCCTGCACGGTGTGGATCGCCTCGACCACATCGGCGTAGCTGTCGATCGTGAGGTCGGCGTTCTTGCCTTGCTCCTGGCGCAGCTTGTTGGCATCGGCGATAAGGCGCTTCATCTCAGCCTGCGTGCCGCCGTAGCCGAGCTTCAAGTTGTCCAACATCGTGTAGTTCTGCTTCGCAAAGCCTTGGTAGGCGTTCTGCACGTCTGTCATGTCGGAACCCATCTTGTTCACGTTATCCGACATGTCGCCCATGGCCATGTTCGCGTAGTCAGCCGCCTTGGCGACATCGCCGCTGCACGACGAGACGAGCGAGGCCGCGAAGCTCGTGGCCTGCGTCATGTACTGGTTGGCGGACATTCCGCATGTCTTGTATGCCTCTGCGGCATATCCTTGCAGGGTCTGCGACGCGGAGCCGAACAGCGTGTCGACGCCGCCAACCAGCTGCTCGTAGTCTGCATATGCGGAAAGGGCCGCGCCGCCAATCGCGGTCACGGCCCCTGTGAGCGCTGTGAACCCGGCCACCGCCGCAGTGGCGGCGCCCTTGGCTACGGTTCCAAGCCCGGTCAGGATGCCCGAGGACTTCTTGGCCCCGCTGTCGATGCCGACGGTCATGGAGTCGCCGAAGGCCTTGCCTGCGGCGTTGCCCTGGCTGCCGAACTCCTTGCCGATCTTGCTCGCAAAGCCATCCATCGACGGCATCAAGGACACATAAGCCGACCCGACGCTAGTCGCCATCTTCCACTCCTATCCCCAGGATCTTGTCTATCTCTTCCTTGGCTTCCAGCGCGTTCGCGCGGTGGCGCTCAAGCTCTGCGAGCTGCGCCGGCGTCTTGATAGGCTCGGGAGGCTCCGCGCTCCTGTCCTTCTTGTCGGCCATTCCCCAGGCGATGCACCGAAGCTGGTGCTCGATGCGCCAGAGCATGTAGTCGGTCGTGCTCCACCTGAGTTGCGGGTACTGCGCCTTGGCGAGGCGCGAGTCGTCGGGGAGGTGCTGCCAGAGGAGCGCCATCCGATCGAGGTCTTCTGGCGCTCCATCCAATGGCAGGGCTATGCCGTAGAACTGCTGGAAGTCTGCTATCGCTTCGCCGCGCCTGTTCTCAAGGTCGCTGGCGAAGCCGACTAGTTTTTTGCCTTTGCCGCCTCGAAGGCTGCGTCGCACAGGCGGCGCATGTCGTACGACGTGCCGCCGAGTGCTTCGATGTACTCCTCGTCGCGGCCCATGAAGATGCGCTCCATGGCGTCCATCATCCCCGCCGGGTCGGTCTCGCTGCGGGCGAACTGCTTCACGGTCTTGTAGGACTTCAGCTCGTCGAGGTCTGCGGCGAACTCGCCGTCAACGCCATCTACGGAAAACTTGATCTCGGTCATATGCGTTCCTCCTAGGCGCTGGCGGTCTCGGTGGACTCGATGTAGTCGTAGCAGGTGTTTCCGTTGCTATCGACCAGGTACTTGAGCGTGATCTGGCGTCCGGCAAGCTCGCTCACCGCGAGCTTGAGGTCGTCAAGCTCGGAGGACTTGGCGGAGGGCACGACCTTGCGCCAGCGGCGGCCGTTCTTGAGCACGAGTTCGAGCACGATCGACCACGCCTCGTCCTTGTTGCCGTTGTGTTCGACGGTGATAACGCCATCGAGGTCGGTCACGTTTTCGGCGCCGTACATGACCTTGAGTGTTTGTGCCTTGATCTCCGCGAGCGTGAGCTTCGCAGACTCCACGCGCGAGGTCGTGGCGGAGTCCATGAGGTCGCCGTTCATGTCCTTCAACTCGTTGGCGTCGGTCTCCTCGGACTCGGTGTAGCCGTCTTCGGAGATGAAGCCGAGATTGAGGAAGGCTTCAGCGAGATTGGTCTTGATGTCTGTGGGGAGGGTGGTGCCGGCCGGAGCCACGAAGATGTATCCGCCCTTCACGCCCTTGGTGGACGAGACGTTCTTGGTCTCGTTTTTCTTGAAAAGTGCCATGTCGGCTCCTATTCGCAAATGGTTACGTTTACGTTGGTCTGGTATCGACGTTGGCGGCTGTCCGGGTCGTCCCAGCGGTACGTGCCTTCGCACGTGGCCTCGAACACGCACTCCTCGTCCATGAGGCTCGGCACTGCGTGCTCCACGGCTTCGGCAATCTCTGCGGCGCGTCTGCGGGTCTTCGCCCATGACTGCGCCACGAGCTGCACGCGGTTGATGCAGCCGCTGCGGCTAGATCCGGTCTGCGACACCGATATGAACTCGCTGGGCCTGTCGGCTGGTACGTCGAGCACGGCTTTGATGCCAGTCTCGTCCATGATCCGCTGCGCCACCATGCGCTCCGCGTCCATCACTCACCGCCTCCGAACATGGATCTGAGGCGGTTGTGCTTGCGCTCGCTCGCATGGGCATGCGGAGTCGCCGTGGCAACCACGAAGCCGTTTGCGAGCTTGCCCTTGAACTTGCGGACTACGTAGCCGGCACCCTCGCCTGGGTGCCGGGAGAAGGACGAGTTGCACGAGGCCGCTGCGGCGTCTGCCTTCTTCTTGAGAAGCGCCTGCACCGCGCCTGAGTTCATAACCTCGGCGTAGCCGCCGCGCTTCCAGCCCTTCCACTCGAACTTCACCTTGCACTTAGCCATCGGTGCGCCCCACTTCCACGGTGAGGTTCCAATCGCCTGGGGTGTTTGCCGGGTCGTAGCGCTGCGGGTCGCCTATGACGCGGTACTCGGTGCCTCGAACGTTCACGCGGCACCCCTTGAGCGACGCGGTGAAGCTCTTGGGGAAGCACAGCGTGTAGGCGACCTCAACGCCGTCGGGGCGCGATGCGTCGAGGTCCGAGGTTGCCCCTGGGCACACGACCACGCCCTCTATGGCGGTGTCAACGCTGTCGCGCTCGATAGGCTCGCCTAGCGCGTCAAACTCGACCACTGGGGTCGAGACCGTCACCGATTCGGTGCTTATGAGTCCCATTCGGCATCACTCCCAAACGGTTGGAGCGCCCCGATGCGCTGGTCGAGCAGCCCGAGGCGCTTCAGCTCCGTCTTCCCCAGGTACATCTCGCCGAGGGCAAACCCGTACGACACGCTTGCCGTGTAGCCACCAGCGCCCTGGCTGTACTGCGTGGCTCCGGCCAAGGCCGCTGGCGCCGACAAGACCCTGTTCACCACAAGGCAGCACACCGCTGCGGCAGACCGGTCGAAGGCATCGACCTTGCCGCGCTCGTAGCTGCCGACGTTGGACTCGTAGGCGCTCATGAGCAGGTCTGACGCGTCCGAGAGCAGGGTCGCGGCGCGTGCCTCGTCGGCGGGGTCGCCGTACCTGGCCCTGTAGTCATCGATCGTCGCTAGCGGTTCCATGCGCCTACTCCTTGTTGATAGGCTCTTCGGCCTCGCCGGAATCAACCGGCTTCGCGGCGTTCTCGCCGGCCTTCTGCTCAGCCGCTTCGGAGGTCGCGGCCATCATGCCCGCGTCGACGAGACACTTGACCACCTTGGCGATGGTCGGGTTGGCACCGGGGTTCGCGGCCTGCTTGGAGATGCCGACAGGCTCGCCGTCGGCGGTTACGAAGCAGACGTGCTGTGGCAATATCGGGGATGCCTTTGATGCGTCCTCGACGATGAACTTCTGCACAAGGTTCGCCATAGCTGCCACCACCTAGGCCGTCTTCAGGACGGCGAAGGCATTAGGGTCGAGAACCGCGTAGGCAAGGACTGCTTCGGTGCGGTAGGCGACCTGGTTGTAGCCCTTCAGATCCTGTCCGGTGTTGTCGGGATCGCCGTACTCGATGATCTCGGAGGTCATGTCGCGAACCATGCCCCACTTGATGGTGGAGAAGTCGCCCATGATGCCAGCTACCTTCGGGTCGATCTTGCAGCGGCGGCCATTGACGGTGCCGGAGGTCGCTGCGGGGATGCCGTCGATGTTGCCGACGTTGAGCGACAGCGGGATCTCCGGGTAGAGGCGCTGGCCGGTGGCGGGAACGCGCAGCTTGCGGAGCTCGGCGGCGAACTTGCGGGAGAGCGCGAAGCCGTTGATGTCATAGTCGATAAGGGCATCGGCAAGCGCGTCGATGTCGTCGACTGCGGAGGCGGATGCGGTGACGGCGCTGGCCCCAGCTGTGAGCGCGGTATAGCCGTCGAGCGCCGTGCCGGTCTTCGGGGAGACTGCGTGATAGACAACGTAGTCGAGTGCACGTCCGATTGCGGCGGTCTGGTCGGCGATGATGTTGGTCACGATCTCAAGCTGGTTGTCCTCGTCGGCCCAACGCAGCTCGTCGGACACGCGGGTGGTCGTTACGACCTTCACGCGCTTGGCGACGACCGGAGTGGTGGATACCTCGGAACCACTCTTCTTGGCGCCCTCTGCGACTACCTCGGCCTCAGTGGTCGGGTTGAACACGATGTAGGTGGTGTCGGAGAACGTCTGCGGGGTGCTGGGGGACAGCGCCGCGATGGTGGAGGTGTCCTTCGCCTTGTTGATGATGGAGGTCACTACCTTGTGGGGGAGCTTGACCTTGCTGGTGTCGTTAGCCATTTCGGCTCCTTACTTGTCTCTAGTTGTTACCGAGGAGCTGGCGCGTGAAGTCGCGCAGCTCGGACTTGTCACCGTCGCCCGGCTTCGGGAAGCTGCCGGGCTTCTCGACCTTGGGCGCGGTCGGCTTCTTGAACGCGGCGAGCATGTCGTCTGCCCACTTGGACATGCTTTCCTCGTCATCGCCGACGATCAGGCTCGCCGGCACACCCTTCTCCTGCGCGACCTTGGCCGCGATCTTCGACCGCTTCTCTTCCTTCTCCTTGTCGTCGAGCCTCTTCTTGAGGTCGGCGATCTGGTCTTCGGCGGTCTTGTTCGCGTTGTTGGCCTCTTCGAGCGCCGCTGCGGCGGTCTTATTGGCCTTCGCCTTCTTCTCCCACTCGCGCGAGTGCTTCTTCTCGGCCTCGTACAGGGCCTTGTAGTCGACGGGCGGTTCCTGGTTGGCCCCGTCTCCGCCTTCTGCGCCGGGCGTTTGCGTGGGTTCGTTTGCGTCTGCCATGTCGCGTCCTTTCCCGTGCCGTGCGGCACGTCTGAGCTGCCGTGCGGCTGCTCAACGGTTTCGTCAATTGGGCCGTGCGGCCCGTCCGCGACAGTTTCTTATGAGCGTGAGATTCGGCACGAAAAAGGCCACCCGTAGGTGGCCCTTGCTGTTTTTTGCGGTTATAATCTGGTTAGCCAGCAGGTTGTTTGACTCACCTATAGAGACATGCAGCCGCTGGCTATTTCTTTATTCGCACGAGTTTCCCATCGTGCCCGAGCATCCTGGCCTCGCTGATGTGATAGCGGGCCATGTACTTGCTGATCCACTTTATCGCCTGCTCGTCCGTCACCTTTTCGTTCTCGCTCACGTCGACGACGGTGAGCTTCACGCCATTCTTGCCGGGTATTGACTTGATGTGAGACTTGAACGTGTTCTCAGACCCAGCTCCGTAGATCGTCTTGATTTCGATACCCGTTGATAAATCCGCTCGGCTAATCGTTGTCTTCCCATCGGAGTTCGGTGCTGCCAGATGCGATTCGTCTTCCCAGAACTCCGCCTTATAGCCGAGCGCGTTCAACTTCTCGGCGGTAATTCTTTCGCCAGGGTCTTTCTTCCAGCGCTTTAGCTTCTCGCCTTTCACGGCGGAGTCCGTAAACTCGATGCCGGAATGCTCTCCCGATGCGTACCACTTCGGGTCGCGCAGTTCGATCTCCTCGACCATGCGCTTGTTCACGTACTTGTCGAAAGCCTTGCCGGCCTTGTTCCCGTGAGCCTTGATATATGCCTCTCGCTCGGCATCGGGCATGGCATCCCATTCAGCCCACAGCCCGTTTCGACCGCCCAATGCGTCAAGGCATTCGTTGAATCTGTCGTACATGCCATCGGGGTCGTAGCCCTTGACCTTTGATCCCTTGCCGAAGCTCGGCACTACGCGGCAGTCGCACTTCGGGTGCGAGTGGCTTGCCGCCTCCTTGGTCTTGTAGTTGAAGCCGAACGAGGAGAGCATGAGGCAGAAGCCGCACGTCTCGCCAGACGGCACGCGGGCGTACCTCGGCTTCGCGGGGTCTTTCGAGGCGTTGTGCGCCACGCACATGTTCGCCGCCTTGCGGATCTCGGCATCGAGGCGGCGCACGCATGCCGCAACGAACATGTCCGTAGCGCCCTGCTTCACCACGCTTGCCATGAACGCCTTCACCGATCCGTACGTCGCCTGCGGGTCGCGCAGCGATTCTGCCACGGCGGCGTACTTCCCCGGTGCATCCTGCGCCTTGCGCACGGCGTCGTAGAACTCGGCGGCGCGCCCAGCCGCAACGGTGTCGGCGTAGTAGCCGCAAGCCGCCTCGATCACCTCGTAGGCTGCTTCGCGCAGCGCGGCTATGTCGCCGTTGCCGTTGGCCTCCCAGTCGGCAACCAAGCGGGAGAGCGCGTCGCTGGCTGACTGCTGCGCCCTGCCAGACAGCGCGTTGATCTCGTCCGTAAGCTCGTTAAGCAGGCTGCGAGGTATCTCCGCCATCCTCGCCCTCCTTCGGCTCGAACAGCGATGCCACGGCGGCGCTCGCCTGCGCCTTCTTGTTGTCGCTGTTGATGCGTTGAATCTGCTCGTCCGTGTAGTCGAGCATCTCAAGCATCACGTCGGAGTTGGCGAGCTTCGGCAGGCTCTGCACCTGCTTCAGCGCGGCATCGGACAGGCTCACGATCGACGGGTAGGCGGGCGACATGAATCGCGGGTTGAGGTTGTAACCAGCATCGCGCTCTGTCTCGTAGTCCGTGCCGTTCGCCACGGCGAGCGCCATGTACGCAACGTTGCGCAGCGCGTTGCCGTTCTCTCGGTTGAGGTTCTTCGCGTCGATCACGAGGGGTTCCAGCGATGCGGCGATCGCGTCGGAGGAAGACGGGTTGTCGTTGCTCACGCCGAAGAAAGACACGGGCACGTTAGTGACCGCCGACATCTGGCACGCGAGCTGGCGCAGGTACTCGGTGAGCGGCGCCATCTGCAACTGGGCCGACTGCCACACGGTGGGCGAGTCGCCGTCCGGGTCTTTGGTGACCTCGTTGACCGCGCCCATCGACGCGTCGTACTTGTTCTGCCCGTTGATTATCTTCTTGTAGGTGCCGAGCAGCCAGGTCTGAGGCAGCGTCGCGGCCTCAGACGCCACCTCCATTCGGGCGCGTTGGCGTATTGCGTCATCTGTGATGCTCATGACCGAGCGGCTGATGCGCGAGGAGCCGAACGGGCGCTCAAGCGTGGCATCGTATGGCATAGGCTCCATGAGGCAGCGGCCCATGCCGTGCTCCATGTAGTCTGCCGCCCAGTGCCCGGTGCCGCGCGTGAGCACCACCAGCGCGTCCTCCGTAAGCAGGTGCACGACGGTCGGAACGCGCTCGGTGTCGCCGGGCATCTTCTTGGACTCGACCACGACGAGGCCTGCCTTGATGCGCTTTTGCGCGTCGTCCCAGATAGCCGCCGCTGCGGTTGCCGGGTATGCCGAGATGATTGGCTTGCCTCCGCCGTCCGTGACAGTCCAGAAGCCGCAGCAGTGCTTCAGCTCGCCGATCAGGTTCTTGCGGTAGAGCGCTTCTAGCTGGTTGTCGGCGCATATGTCGCGCAACTGCCTGATAACGCCGTCGTCGTCGGCGGTGAAGCCGTTGAAAACCGAGCGGTCAGCCAGAGCGTGCACCGCCTTCTTGGGCCAGTCGACGCGCGGGTTGATCTTCTTTGCGAGGGCCTTCGGCATGGCGATGCCTAGGTCTTTGACGCCGACGTGCCCGAGGTAGTAGTCCTCCCTCAGCATGTTGCGGGATCGGTGGGTGCGCCACGTGTCCATAAGCTCGCGCACTAGCGCCTTGTCCTCGTGTCGCAGGCCTTCCGCCGCCGCGACCTGCCCGGCCAGTTCCATGTTCACTGCTGCCATCAGAAGCTTGCCTCCTGTTTACGTCTCGGGTCTCTCTTTGTTGTCCTCGCGGCCCATAGGGCCAGCGATGCGCTCTCGATCGGCGCTGATGAAGAGTCGGGGCCGTCGCCGAAGCCCCAGCCGTCGCGCCCGACGTCGCGCTTGATCGACTTCGTTGCGGAATCGTCCAACGCGGGCGACTCGATGTGGCTCGTCGTGCCCGCGTTAACCTCGTCGGCCAGCATCGTCGCGGCAGCCTGCACTATCGCGGTGCTGCCCATGACGATCGCCGACTTCGGCATCCTGCCGTCCAGAAGCCGCTGCTTCAGCGCGTCGGCACCGCTCTTTCCGTCGATACAGACGCACGCGATCTCCTCGCGATTGCGCAGCAGCATGTCGGATATGCCGACAGTGCCGCCCTCGGCGCCCATGAGGTCGTAAAGCTCGACGTACGAGCCGGCACCGCGTTCTGCCTTCGCCCATGACACGGCAACGCGCGACCCGTCTGGCGAGAACTTCACGCCGAACGCGAGCTTGCCTTCCTGCATCGGCCCCGCCACCTCGCACGCCTTCCACTTGGCGCTCGAAAGCGCGTAGGAGTCGGCGCCGCCGATTGGAGTCCACCAGCCAAGGCGCTCACGCGCGAAGACGTCGGGCTGCATCTGCTCGGACTCGCCGCGCACCGCCTCTATGTCGAGGACCGTGCCGAGCGAAGGGTTGTACTCGAACCATCGCGCCTCGTCGTGCACGTCGCCGATCTCGGTGGCGCCCCACTCGATCCAGCCCATCTCAGACCTGCCGTTGTGCACGTCTTCGTGGAGGTCGCGAAACACCGTGCCCGCGTTGTCAGGGCCTGGCGGCGTGCCGAGGTAGATCGTCTGCGGGTTGTGCTTCGATCCTGCCGATATGGCCGGCAGCGATGCCGCCTGCTGCTTGGCGGTGAGTTCCTGAGCCTCGTCGTAGATAAGCACGTCGTAGGTCTTACCGCGAGCCAGAGAGTCGGTGCGCGTAGTGAAGCGGATAAGCCCGCCGTTCTTGAGCTTGATGGCCTGCTGGCCGTTGGTCTTGCGCACGGCCAGCAGCAGGTCGTTAAGCTCGGGCTCGTCCTCGTCCTCGAACGGCCTGGAAAGCTCCTGGAACATCTGGTCCGAGGTGTCGCCGTGCTGGCACGTGTACAGGATCTTCTCGCCGTTGAGGGCGCCGTAGAAGCAGCGGGCGCGTACGTCCCAGCTCTTGCCGTTCTGTCGCGGGATGGATATGCCGATCGAGCGCAGCAGGTACTTGTCGCGGCTGTCGCGGGCGAGCATGGCGTCGAGCAGGTGCGGCTGCCACGGCAGCGGGTCGCCGAAGTATGCCGATGCAAGCTCTGCCGCCATGGGGCCGTCACCGTCGAGCTTTTCGGGGATATTCGCCTCGTATGTCGGGGTCTGCCTAGCCCGCATCACGCGCCGGCCGCCTTGGCACGTGCCTCGCGGTCGTCGAACATGAGCGTGAGCAGCTTGCCGTTGGCGCTCGCGGGCCGCGCCTGCTGCACCGTGACGTTGCGGGCGGACTTTGACAGGCCGAGCTGGTCTGAAAGCGCCCTGATCTCGGCGCTGGCCTCCTTCAGCACGGTCAGCGCAGGGTTCTTGCGCATCATCTTGAGGCGCTTGCCGCCCTTGCCCCTGATCGGCTTGTACGCGGTGGCGTCGAGTATCTCGATCTCGTTGTCGCCGAGGGCCATGGCCTCGCGTGCCTGGTTTGCCACGGCGTGCCAGTAGCAGAGCAGGGCCAGCGTCGGCGCGTCCTCTTGGGCGAACGTGCGCCTAGCCGTCAGTTGCCCCCAGACGGCGGCTTGCACGGGGTCGCTCGCCACTTCCTTCGGCATCTCGATGTTCTCGGCCATGATTCCCTCCTTCTTCGCGGGGAATCGTAACGGCGGCGTGAGATGGCGAAATCACCCGGAATGGGCGGGGGGAAATCGGCCCTAGGCGGCCGGAGTGGCCTTCCGACCCGGGGGAGGGGCGACCGCCCCGCCTCTTTTCGGCGGCTTCGGCTGCCAAGGCCAAAAGAAAGGGCGCGACCGCCTAAACGACCGCGCCCGCATGGGTGCATTGCTATGTTTTCCCTCAGAACAGCCGCGTGCGGCGTATCTGATACTGCCTGGCGTCGCCCGGCATCTTGTTGCCGCGCCGCTGGTTGCAGAT
This sequence comes from Collinsella sp., assembly GCA_019419425.1. Lineage (GTDB taxonomy): Bacteria > Actinomycetota > Coriobacteriia > Coriobacteriales > Coriobacteriaceae > Collinsella. The sequence goes on from DXZZ01000003.1 coordinate 68,914, forward strand.
CCTGTGCGCGGCGTCCACGTTGGAGTAGTCCAGCGGGTTGCCCCCGCGCGAGACTGGCAACAGCTCGTCTACCTCGAAGCTCCACGGGTCTCCGCTCGGCAGGCTGTAGTCTATCGGCTGGCCGCATATGTGGCATGGCCTTCCCTCTGCCCTCAGCCTCGCTCTCAGCTTGCGCCTTGCGTTGCCGTTGCGGTTGCGCGGGTTGCCACTCATGCCAGCATCGCCGCTATCCCGCCGATGCACCACACGATGCCGTAGCACACGAGCAGCACCAGGAAGAGCATCACGAGCATGGACACGACAGCACCGGCTGCATCCATCAACTTCTTGTATCCCATGTCAACCTCCAATGATCATGCGGGCCAGCGATACCGCCGCCCACAGCGTTAACCCGTCGATAAGCAGGGATGCCGCTATAACGAGCAGACATCCCCGGTTGCATCCCGGGCGGCTCATTCGTCCTCCCACCTGATGGTTCCATCGTCGTACTCGGCCTTGAGCCAGTCCAGACACTCGCCCCACGAGGCGAAGTCCAGCACCCAGCGCGACGAGAACGCGCACGTGGTGAAGGGGTTGCACTCGCTCAACGAGATTTTGAACCGCCGCCCGTCGCGTATCATGTGCACCTCCATGCGCATGGCGGCCTCGGGCGAACCGAAGTAGCGCTCCCAGTTGGTCAATCTGCCACCTCCTACCCACAGGCGAGCAGGGCCAGAACCACCAGCCCCGCCGCCAGCATGCGGATCGCGTAAATCTCAAGGGCCAGCACCGACAGCATCATGGCCACGGCGAAGGCGGCTAGGGCTTGAAGTGCTCGCAAGCGATCTCGCCCCCGTCCCTCATGTGCACGAGCGCCCAGTCCACGGCCTTGTTTGCCGTGTCTGCCATCGTTCCGCCCGCAAGCTCCTCGTTGGCGATCGCGGCCTCAAGCTCAAGGCCGCACACGCCGTCGTCTCCGTCGGCGGGCTTGAACCACGCGCAGTCCCAGCACGGGTCTGGCTCCTCCTGGTTCCAGGGCGCGTTCGGGTCACCATCGAAGCAGCCGGGCGGAAGGTTCCACCCACTGGGGGGTTCGTAGACGGCCATGCTCATCGGGCACCGCCCGTGCACGGGATGTCGTAGCCGATGATCTCAAGGTCGTATGCCACGGCTGCAGCGCGCTCAACTCTGCAACCCCTGGCGTTATCCCATCCCTCGCAGAGGAACACGGCGTCGCAGCAGGCCATCTTCGCGAGGTTCTGGCTTAGGTAGTACAGCGGCTCGTTCACGACCTTGTGCGGCACCGCGAGGCCGTCCTTGAAGTACGTGTCCACGACCTCGTATCCGCGCCGCTCAAGCTCTGCGACCGCCTTCGTGCGTGCCTCAAGTATCTGCTCCTCGCCAAGCCCGTTCATTGGCTGGACGATCATCGCCTTCTTCATTTCTGCTCCTCTCGCACGTTGCTATAGTCGATTTCGTCGCGGCACTTTTCGCAGACCTCGCCGACGCGCTTCTTGTTTTCCTTCCAAAATTCGCGCGGGTAGCACGTGAAAAACGGGTCGAGGTACGTTTTGCCGCATCTCGCGCACGTCCATTCATACGGGTCGCAGCTCACGAGATCTCACCAGCCTCGGCCATGGCGATCCTCTCGCCGATCCACCGCATCACGGGGACGGCCATGCTGTTGCCGATCGCCTTGTAGCGCGGGCCGTCCGGGCACTCGTCTGCGGGCTTGCCGCGATAGGGAATCTTCGTCCAATCGCTGGGAAAGCCTTGCAGCCGCTCGCACTCGCGCGGCGTGAGCCTTCGCACAACCATGTCGCCTCCTTCCTCGCTGAAAAGCGTCTGAGTGTTGCTCGTCGATAGGGTGAGCGATACCTCGTCGCTCACCAGCGCGCCCTTGCCGCCGCCAGCGCATCCGCAGCGGACGAGCAGCGTGCAGGCGCTCACAGGCACACCGACGGCGCGTCGCCGCCCACCTTGAGCGTGCCCACCATGTCGTATCCGATCGCCGTGTTCGCGTTGAGGTCGGCCATCGTTATCGGCTCGTCGATGTGGTACACGGCCGGGTTGTGCCAATCGGCGGTGAGCGTGGGGGACTGCTCCGGTTCCGCGCCTACTCCCCCCGCGCCTGCTCCCTGGTGATACTTGAAGCCTGCGCAAGCAGGGCCTCTTCCAGCCTCTTCGGCAAGGCTCGCCCTCTTTTCCGCGCTCGATTCAAGATCCCCTCGCATGCTCTCCGGCTCAATGAGTACGCCGACGGGGGGCAGGCTCCAATATGTCCGACAAGAAAGAGACGGCGGCGTCTTTGGGCCACTCCGAAGAACTGCGCATCGAGTACGCGCCACGCCAGACCGTACCCGAGCTTGTCCATTTCGGACAGGAGCTGTCGGAAAGCCTCCCCATTCTCGCTTGAGAGCGCTCCCGGGACGTTTTCCCAAAGAAACCATCGAGGACGTATCTCACGTACCGCTCGAATGTACTCGAACATGAGTCCTGACTCACCTTGCAGCCCCTCCCGTTTGCCCGCGATCGAGAAGGACTGGCACGGGCTGCCGCCCACCACCAGATCCACCTTGTTGCGGTATTTCTTCCAATTGACCTTTGTCACGTCGCCGACGTTCGGCACCTCGGGATACCGCTCGGCAAGCACGGCGCTGGGGAACTCGTCGAACTCGGCGAAGCACACAGGCTCCCAGCCCAGCGGCTCCCACGCCACGGTTGCGGCCTCTATGCCGCTGAAAAGCGAGACGTACTTCATCGGTGCGCCCCCAATGCTTGCTCGACGAGCATGAAGAAGCGTCGCTCGGCGTTGTCCGACGGGTTGCGCTTTCGCATGTCGGCGATCTTCAGCAGCTCGTCTTCCTCGTAATGGGTGGCATCCCAATCAACCTCGGGCCAGTCGTAGCAGGAGCAGTGCCAGCCCTCAAGCAAGATGTAGCCTTTGCCGTAATAGTCGTCGCTTCTATCGCCGGCATAGATCAGCATGTAGCGCTCTTCGCTGTAATCGGGCTCGCTTTGGGCCGCGCAGATGATGCGCCACGGCTCGATCGCTTCCGGCGCCTCGACGGTCTTCATGACTCGTCACCGTCCTCGGCCTTTGGCGGTTTCTGCTCGAATCGGCACCACCTGGTTCCGCGCACGTTTATTGCAGCGAAACTGCCGTAGCACTCGCAGCTCGTGCGCTCCACGTGGTCGCGGTATGCCTCGCATACGCATAGGATGGTCACGGAGTTTAAGCCCTTGAAGCGCGAGTGCACGCATCGGGTGCACGGCGGCACCTTGGCCTTCCTAATCTCCCTGATCGGGTTCTTGATCTTCATCGGCTTTCACCTCGTTGTCCTTCGGTTGTTTATGAATGAACCTCTGCGCCTCGTTCCAGCAGTCCTCGCATAGCGGCTCGCTAGTGAAGCTCATGTTGTCCTGTCCCAGCGCGTCGATGTCGCGCCCGCACTCGCTGCAAATGATCCCGCTCATTCGACCACCTCCACGCAGCCGGGGAACCTGCCTCGCAGGTCAAGCACTGTCCCGTCTTCCAGCAGCGCGAAGCACTGGTAGCTGTCGCTAGTAAGCGACTCGACGATCGAAAGCGCCTCCGCCTCGTCGTCGGTTTTGGCGATCAGGATGCCCTGGCGGTAGGCGCTTGCGTAGCTCTGGCAGAGCGAGCGCTCGTAGATCCCGATCATTCCTGCTCCGCCTTCCACTCTTCGGACAGCTCTTCGTACTCGGCGCGGAACTCCGGCTCGAAGTAGGCGATGAACTCGGCCTTGGTCATTCCGCGGCGCTGGCTTAGGTACCCCACGTGCTCCATGCACCAGTCCTCGAACGGGATAAGGCTGCCGCCGCTGCTGACGCTGGTTCGGTAGCCGGTGCCATCGCGGTAGAGCTTGGCGCGGCCTTCCTTGCGGATGGCCTGCTCGACCTTCGAGGCATCGCGCTCGCCGCGCTCCATGAGCTTGCCGCGCAGCTCCTCTGCCTCGTCCTGCGCCTGCTCAAGCTTGCCGCGCAGCCAATCGCGCTCAGCCCGCGCCTGCTCCAACTGGTCGAGCACGTACTGCTCGCATGTCTTGATCTCCATGGGTTACATCCCTTCACGTATCATCTCGTTGCCGTCACGGTCTGTGATCAGCCAATATCCGTATTCGTAGAGGCCGGGGCTGTGAGGCTCGTAGACCTGCAACAGCTCGCCGGTCCACCACGCCTCCTCGTAGACCTTCGAGCGCCACGCCCACTCGGCCTTCAGCCGCGCCCCGCCGTGAAACTTGTCGTGGCACCCGGTGGTGCCGCTGCCGCACAGGCAGAACAGCGGGCTTCGCAAGTCCCAGGTGCCGCACGGGGTCACCAGGCGGAAGGTCTCGCCCCAGGAGCGGTGCGCCACGTGGTGCACGCTGCCCGCGCACCTGCCGCAGACGCAGCATCGGGGCGAAAGCGCCTCGTAGGCCTTGCCGTGGGTGTAGCGCGCCCCCAGGTGCGGCTTGCCGTAAAGCTCGGCGCGTTCCTTGGGGTAGCCGCGCAAAATGCCCGCATCGAGGATCATTGCAGCCTCCCGTCCGGGCCGTCGAAGTGCACGACCCTCGCGCCGCCCCTGAGCCGCGACACGATGGCCTTGGCGGTGTCGGGGTCTCCCTGCTCGGCGAGCCTGCGCACGAGGTCGCTGGGCTTGTACTGCGTGGTCACCAGCGTGGGCAGCATCGCCGAGTAGCGCTGGTCGATCAGGCTGAACAGGCTGTCCAAAACGAAACCCGTCGGCCTGCGCTTGCCCAGGTCGTCCACGATCAGGTAGCGCACCTCGGCGTAGCGCTTGAGCGGGTCGCCGCCCTCGTGGAAGCTGCGCTGGATCTCGTCGAGGATGCGGTACATCGGGGCCATGAGCACCGACCGCTTGCCTCCCGCAAGGCGCTTGGCCACGGCTGCGGCGCACGTGGTCTTGCGCGTTCCCACGTCGCCCCAGAGGTACACCCACTGGCCGCTCTTCATGCCGTCGGCGATCTCGGCGGCCAACGGGTGGTCGAGGCTCACGTAGCGCTCCGGCACGCCCGCCCGCTTCCAGTCGCGCACGGCCTTGTCGTGCATGGCCATGCGTGCGGCCTCGGCCTTGGCCCGGCGCTCCTTCTCGCGCTCGGCCTCGGCGCCTGGGCAGGCGCACTGCTCGTAGCCGCAGAACAGCGTCCGCCCGGCCAGCCGCGCGATGCGGGCCTTGAGGGTCGCTCCGCAGTGCGGGCACTCAGTCGTAGGCCGAAAATCCATCGTCCGGTACCTCCTTCACGCTTCCGTTTCTCGGCTTTGAGGTGCGCAGCCAGTTGCGCACCGTGGCCTTCCAGTCCTTCATGTGCGATCGCCCGACCATCCAGCCCTTCTGGGCGTAGAAGTCGACGAACCGCTCTGGGTCGAAGTCGAGGGCGGTGAGGTCGAGGCCCTTGTCCGAAGCGAACTGCTGGGCGTATTCTGCGACCTCGGCGGGAGAGGGGGCGCGGAAACGCGCCGCTTTCCCTCTCTCCTTAATCCCTTTTCCTAACTCCTCTTCCTCTTCCTCTTCGCTTGCCCGTTTGCTTTCGGGTTTGCTTGCATCGTTGCTTGCCGCTTTGCTCTGCGTTTTGCTTCCGCTTTTGCTTGACGGTTTGCTTCCCGTTTTGCTTGCCCGTTTGCTTTCGGGTTTGCTTGCATCGTTGCTTGCCGCTTTGCCGCCGGAGCCTCCCGCCACGATGCGCTTGCGGGAGGTCTCCATGACGGGCTGCACGGCGAACAGCACGGCCTCTTGGGCGTCCGTCCGAGGCTCTGGCTGCTCACCGGTGCGCAGGTACCGGACGATCATGCCTATAAGCTCGTCGCCCTCCCTGCGGTTGCGCAGCCTAAGCGGCCCGTCTATGAGCGAGTCCAGTACCTGCATGCCGTCCTCGCCCCTAAAACGGGATATCGTCGTCGTACAGGCTTTCCTGGACGGGCTGGGGAGGCATGGGCGCTTGCTGCGGTGCCGCCTGCGGGGCGGGCTGCGGCGCGTACTGCTGCTGGTAGCCCTGCGGCGCTTGCTGTTGGTTCTGGCTCATAAGCTCGATCTCGTCCACGATCACCTCGATCTTGGAGCGGCGCTGGCCGTCCTTCTCCCAGTTCGAATAGCGCAGCTTGCCCTCGATCGCCACCTTCATGCCCTTGCGCAGGATGCGGCTCATGCTCTCTGCGCGGTTGCCGAACATCGTGCAGTCCACGAAGTTCGGGTAATCCTCCCACTGACCAGTGCTCGGGTTCTTGCGGCGGTCGTTCACCGCGACGCCGAAGCCAAGCACCTGCATACCGCTCTGGGTCGCGCGCAGCTCCGGGTCGCGCGTCAGGTTGCCGCTGATGTTCACTCGGTTGATAGACATTTAGTAACTCCCTTCGCCCGTACCATTCGACCAGGTTCGCTTTATGTCCTCGTCTACGGTCCGGATCTTGAGCTTGTACACGTTTATCGCCTCTTGGCTCGCCTTGTAGAGCGCTTCGGAGCAGTCCCTGCGCTGCTTCAGCTCGGCTATGTCCTCCCGGCCTCGGCAGAGGTCGCTTATCACCGTCACGGGCGTTCCCTTGGATCTCTCCTCAAGGATCGCGACGCGCAGCGCCTTGCGGTACTCGGCCTCGTTCTCGGCGTACTGGCTTCCGCTGTTGCGCAGCGCCTGAAGCTCGTCCATGAGCCTGTCGAAGAGCTGCATGCGCTCGGCGTAGAGGTCTTGCATGGCCTACACGACCTGCCATGCGGGAGACGGGCAGCACCCGGGGTTCGCCTTGAACTGCTCGTACTGCTGGCGGCTCTCGAACTGGTAGGAGGTGCCGCAGCTCTTGCACTTGGCGATGAACTGGCCGAACTCGGGCGGCTCCTTCTCGGCGGGCTTGCCGTCACCCATGAGGGTGTCGGGGTCACTCGTGCCGTCGATGTCGAAAGCTCCGCAGAGCGCGTACTTGCGGGCATAGCTCGATGCGGAACCCGTTACCTGCGCTTCGTTCATGCCCTTCTGGCTCAAAGGCTCTCGGGCGTAGGCCGTCACGTCCATGGGGTCGCCGTGGCCGTCCTCGAAGAACAGGCGGCACGTGGCCTCGACGTAGTAGCGCTCGCCGATCTGCACGATGCTGTCGTTGAGCGTGAAGGCGATTCCCGCCTCCTTGCACGGCTCCTTGAGCGCCGCCACGATGTCTTCCATGCTGCGGTAGTAGAAGTTGCCGTGGGCGTTGTAGCGCGCCTTGGGCACCACCACGGATCGCTGAACCTGGGCCACGGCCTCGGCCAGCGTCATGTG
>DXZZ01000003.1:76257-82151 GCA_019419425.1 Collinsella sp.
TGGGCACCACCACGGATCGCTGAACCTGGGCCACGGCCTCGGCCAGCGTCATGTGCTTGTCTTCTGCCATCGTCTACTCCATCCTCGCTGCCACCTGGGCGGGCGTGCCCCGGCGGATGCTTCCGGTGATTCCCTGCGCCGTGAGCAGGGATGCGAGCGCCTGCATCTGCGAGCGCGTCGCGCTCGGCACCTCGACCGTCCACGCCTCCAAAGGCTCCGCGACGGGCGCGGGCATCGGTGCGGGCATGGGCGCGGGCATGGGGGCCGGAGCGGGCATCGGCTCTGGCTCGGGTGCCGCGATCGGCTCCGGCTCGGGCATCGGTTCCGGTTCGGGATCGGGTGCCATGGCCGCCTTCAGCTCGGCGATGCGCCGGTCTTCCTCGTCGGCCAAACGCGCCGCGTTCAAGGCGGCCCCGATGTCGAGCGTGCGGAAGAACTCGCGCTCCGCGTCGGCGTAGTGCGGCATCGCCTCCTGCTGGGCCTTGAGCGTTTCCCAGTCGCGTGCAACGTCCGATACCTTGGCCTCAAGCGCCTGCTGCGCCTTGATCTCGCCGAAGGTCTTGTTGAGCCATTGGTCTTCGTGCAGGCGCTCGTAGGGCACGACGGGAACCAGAAGGCCCGCAAACTCCTCGTAGTGCTGCTGGAGGCGGGAGTAGAGCGCGTCCTTGCGCGCCTGTTCGGCCTCGTCCAGCTGCGCCTTGATGGCGTCGGAGGACTTGTCGATGATCGCGGTGATCTGCTTGCACCGCCTCTCGAAGGCTTCGAGGGGCTTGTTGTACTCGCGCTTCACGGCCTTGCGGCGCTCCTCGATCTCCTTCTTGATGCCGTTGAGGTAGCTGCGGTCGTGCTTGGCATCCTTGATGGCCTGGGCGCTCGTGAGGTCGTAGGTGGCTCCGTCGTATTCGGCAACCACCTTCTTCACGTGGGCCTCCAGCGCGTCCATGTTCGAGGCGATGGTGGCCTCGGTGTAGGTGACCTCGAGCGTGGTGGCCTCGGCCTCGATGACCTCCGCCTCGACCTGCTGCGGTTCGGTTTCGTTAGCCATAGATCTCGCCCGTCTCGTCGTCGAAGTCCATGGCCTGCTGCTGCTCGGCCACGGTGAGCAAAACCGTCTTGCCGCTCTGCTTGATGATGCGGAAGGCGTCGGCGTTGTCGGTCAGGATCTCGAATTGCAGGGTCGCCACGCTTCCCTTCACGGTGGCCTGCTTGAACTGCGCCTGGATGGTCGCTTCGTTGATCATGTCGTTACCTCCTATTTGATGCCGAGGACGGCGGCAAGGAACGCGCGACCGAACTCGATCTCTTCCTCGCTGACGGGCTTGATCTTGTCGGCGATTAACTCGCGGCTCTTGGCGACGCACTTCTCGTCGATTCTTGAAAGACCTGCTTCGCAAAGCGCGATCATCACGTGGTAGGCGTTTGCCGCAGTCTCGCCGTCGTTGTTGTCAGGATGCGTGGCGTCGAACATGAGGTTGTTCGCGATGCAGGCGGCGTGGTTGAGCACCGCTTTGTGGAACTGGCTCCCGTGGACGTCCTCAAAGCCGTTCTCTTCGAAGTATTTGGCGTTCATTTCTTCTCCTTCACGTACTCCTCGACGAAGTACTCGATGTAGATGTCTATGCGTGGTTTGGTGCCGTATGGCGACCTCGGGCGCTTGGTGACGGCTCCCATGTCGACCTGCGAATCGTCCTTGAAGGCGATCCCGTTGAGCGCGTCGCAGGCGAGCTTGCCGAGGTTGTCCCAGTCGGGCTTGCCGAGGTCGGCGCGGCCCTCCCAGTACTTCGGGTTGCTCTTCGCGAGCGGCCTGGTGGTCGAGATCCGCATCACAACCGGGCCGTCGTGGCCGGCGAAGGTCTCGCCGTATGCCGCGCGGAACGCGTCCTTGATGGCCTTCTCGGCCTTGAGCGTCTTGGTCGGCGTGTAGGTGCGGTGGTTGCGGTAGTCGGTCATGGGGCGCTGCTTTCCGACAAGCTGGGCGGGATGCATGGTGATGTGCGCCGTTGCCGCAAGGGTTCGCCGCCAGCTCATTCGGAAAACCCATCGCTCTGGCTGCGGTGCTTGTTGAAGGCTCCGCGCAGCTCCGGGTATCGCGCCTCCATGATTCGGGCAAGGGCGGGGGCTATGCCGTTCTTGCAGCCAACGTGCAGCTCGTTGCGCACCATGTTCACCAGGTAGTTGATCGACACGTAGCCCTTCTCCTTGAGGCGGCGGGCGTTGTTGAGCATGAACCGCCACGCATCGGGGTTGGCTTCGATCCACTTCTTGGCCTCGGCCACGTCCTGCTCGCCCGCAAGCCCGAGGCCGAAGATCTCAAGCTGGTTGCTCTGGGGCTTTGGGCGGTACATCTCGTCGTTACGCATGGAGCACCGCCATGCTGCCCACGGCTCGCTGGGCGTCGGCCACCGCCTGGTCCATCGTGGGGATGACCCACAGCCAGAGCACGGCGAGGAAGATCATGAGGGCCGCGAGGAAGCCGACCATTACGCCCGCCCTGAACTGGGAGCGCTCAAGCTGCTCCTGAGCCGTCGGGCGCTTGCCCTCGAATGGTATGATGGTCGCAGCCTCTTTAGAGGCGGCTACGTAGCGGGTGCCCGAAGTGTGGTAGCGGGGGGCGCTCGCTTTCTTTTTTGCTTGCATTTCCGTTTTCCTTTCGTTGTTTTCGCAGGTCAGGTTAACCGTGGCTTTTTCCGTGGCTATTTTTCTTTTTCTTGGCCCGGCTTTTCGCGCTGTAGAAGCACTGGCGCGTGCGGTTGTTCCTGATCTCCCTTGAGGCCTCTTCCTTCATGGCCTCCGCTTGCTCGGCGAGGTCTGCCATGTGAAGCTCCTTCGTGCACTCTATGCACCAGCCGTTGATGCGGTTGAGCGGTCGAAACGTCCACTGCCCGCAATGGGGGCACTGCCTGCGCTTGCGCAGCGAGATGCCGCACTTCCGCGCCTGCCACTCGACCGAATCGACCGATCGTCCCAGGGCCTTGGCTATAGCCGCTGCCCCTTCGCCTGCGTGCTCTTCGAGGTAACGAAGCTCACGTGTAGACCATTGCCTCATGCCGTCTTCTTCTCTCCCTTCTCCCATTCGCGGTACGCCTGCTTGATCGTCGAGCACATGGTGTCGAAAGCGACCTCGCGGGCGGTCTTGGGCTTCTCTTCCTGCTGGTTGGCCTTTTTGGCAGCCATTTAGACCGCCACACCTTTTGATGTGCGCTCCTCGACTAACCCAGCGAGGTAATCAACAGAGCATCCGTAGAGCTTTGCTAGGTTGATTGCGTCTGGAACCAGTAGCGGCGAGCTCTCGCCACGCTCCCACTTGCCGATAACGTATTCAGAGCGGTGGATCTTCTCACCAACTTCTTCTCTGGTCAGGCCCGCCCGCTTACGCTCGGACACAAGATTGTTGAGCATTGTTTCCTCCTTTGCACTAGTTTCTTGTGCCTGAATGGCACTATATACAAGATTCTTGTATCTGTAAACCCTAAAAGTTTGCTATCTGTACAAGTTTCTTGTATGCTGCAACTATCCTAAGTTAGGGGTGAGATATGAGCCTTAAAGACCTACGACAGCGTTCAGGGCTGACCCAGAAAGAGGCTGCTAGCGTGTTTGGCCTTAAATACCGCACGTACCAAAACTACGAGCTTGGAAACACAAGCCCTGATATGGATACTGCGGCGGAGTTCGCCCGGTATTTCAAATGCACAATTGGTGAACTGTTCGATCTCGAAGAGGGCGATGGCGAACAGATGGGAAGCGCCGAGCGCGAGTTGCTAACGCTCTTTAACGCTATGAATAAAGAGGGCCGCAAGGCGTTACTTGCGGCAGCAAATGGAATCGCCGAGGCTTTCCCGGCGACAAGGAAGGAGTAGCCGTGGCATTGAAGGACATGATGAAGGACATGGCAAATGCGGCTGCGTCACAGGCGCAGAGCGCTGTGCAGGACGCGATCGACCGCAATCAGCAGACCGCAAAGGACCAAGGCGCGGGCGGCGTCTTGCAGGGCATGATGGGGCACTATTCCGAGCTTTCGGCTGAATCCGCCCAGCAGCAATATGGCATGTATCTCATGCGCGGTGAATCGTTCACGCGGTGTTTCGCGCTTATTCGAGACAAGATGCTGTTCACCGATAGGCGGATCGTCTTCATCGACCATCAGGGAATGACAGGCACGAAAGCCGCAGTCGTTTCGATTGATCTGCAAAGCATCGTCGATGTGCGGCTCGAAACGGGAGGGGCGGGCTTCGACCATGCGGAGCTCTCGTTCTCTTACATGGCATGCCCGTACTACAAGGCGTACGACGCGAAAGTCGCATCGAAAACGCTTGAGTTCCCAAAGGGATTTGATGTTCAAAGCCTGTATGGGATGCTTGCGGAACTTGCGTTCGAGAACGTACGACGCATCAATTCATAAAAGAAAAGCCCACGCGGGTCAAAGCGTTCGCACCGCTCGCCGCGTGGGTCATGCAAACCTGCCCATGAAAGGAGGTCGCTCCATATTATGCCAAAAACAGCGGTGATATACGCCCGCTTTTCATGCAACAAGCAGCGCGAGGCCTCGATAGACGACCAGCTGCGCATCTGCCGCCAGTGGTGCCAGCGCGAGAGGTACGCCATCGTCGCGGAGTACTGCGACTACGCCATAAGCGGGCGCACCGACGACCGCCCCGAGTTCCAGCGCATGGTAGCCAACGCGGGCGAGAGCGACATAGTGCTTGTGTACATGATGGATCGCTTCAGCCGCGGGGAGTACGACGCGCCCATATACAAGCGCGAGCTTGCCCAGCACGGCGTGAAGCTCGTCTCGGCGCTTGAGCAGATACCGGACAGCCCGGAAGGCATCATCTACGAGAAGCTGCTCGAAGGCCTCGCCGCGTGCGAGTCGAAGAAGACCGCGATCCGCACGAGGCGCGGCATGGAGGGCAACGCGCTCAAGTGCAAGACCAACGGTGTGCGCGTGTTCGGCTACGCCAGCAACGAGGCCGACGAGTACGTGATCAATGAGGACGAAGCAGCTTTCGTGCGCGAGGCGTTCAAGCGGCGCATAGCAAAGGAGACCACCAACTCGATAGCACGCGACTTCGCGGCACGCGGGGTCAAGACCTCGCAGGGAAACCCGTGCGGCTACTCGATGGTCGAGCGGATGGTAAAGAACCGGAAGTACACAGGGCGCTACGAGTGGGGCGGCGTTGTCAAAGAGGGCGGCATGCCCGCGATCGTCGACGAGGTGACGTTCATGGAGGCACAGAGCATACGCGCTATCAAGGAGCGCAGCGCGGAGAACTGGGGCGACTTCGCCCTTTCCGGCAAGGCGATCTGCGCGGGTTGCGGGCGCAACCTGCAAGGCGTGAGCGGGCGCGGGCGCGGCAACCGCAAGTACGAGTACTACCGCTGCCACGACGGCTGCGTGAAGCCAGTGAGGCGCGAAGAGCTTGAGGGCGAGATCGTCAAGGCTCTGCGGGCGCTTCTGCAAGACCGCGACGAGGCCTTGAGGATAGCCAAGATGGTCGCGGAAAGCTCGGACGGGGCCGAGGTGGCGGCGAGGCGCAAGCAGGCCGCTCAGTCGCTCTCAGCAGCCGAGCGCGGGCTTCGCAACATCCTGAACGCCATCGAGCAGGGTATCATCGCCCCCGGAGCCAAGGAGCGCATAGCGGAGCTTGAGTACCAGCGCGACAGGGCGAGGCTCGACCTTGAGGCGATCAGGGACGAGGAGATCGACCCGGAGCGGCTGGCCGACTTCCTGCAATGCGGGGCCGCCCTCGACGACTCCACCCTCATGCGAGCGTTCGTCTACCAGGTGAGCGTGAGCGACGACGAGTGCATAGTGACATTGAACTACGACGTTGAAAACAACGAACCCGCCAGACTTGACGTCCAACGGGTTCGTACAAAATGCAAATGGTGCCCCC
>DXZZ01000030.1:0-5067 GCA_019419425.1 Collinsella sp.
ATATTATTGATGACGTCGACAGGCGGGGTGGTTCCCCGCGTACGTGCCATCTGAGTAACCGAGGGGAGGGCGCACATGGGAATGACTGGTGCATACGAGCGCAATCTCGATGCAAAAGGTCGTCTGTCCCTGCCTGCACCCCTTCGCGAGGAGCTTGGAGAGCACGTTCGCGTGTTCAAAGCCCTGGATGTCGATGCTCTGTACGTGTTCTCTGCCGAGGCCTTCGATAAGTGGGTCGAAGGACTCTTCGCGGGTCGTGAGGGCCACGAGGGTTTTAACCCGCGTGACATTAACGACCAGAAGCTCATGAGGGCGATCAACAAGCGCACCACGTCGATGGACGTGGACAGCGCCGGTCGTATCGGTCTTTCCGAGTCTCTCCGCAAGCAGGCGAACCTTGACCGCGAGGTCACGGTTGTGGGCAACTACGACCACCTTGAGGTTTGGGATCGCGCCGCGGCCGATGAGGACGATGACGATGAGGCCCTGCTGGACCTCTTCTTCTCGTAAGGGCAAGGCACGGGTAACGGATGGAGCGTGGGATCTTGACACAAGAATATCGGCATGAACCTGTCATGCTCGGCGAAGTGCTTGAGTCGCTGCGGCTAAAGAGCGGCTCCGTTGTCTGCGATTGCACCCTTGGCGGTGCCGGCCATTCGGTAAAGATGGCCGCGCAGGTGGGGGAGACGGGCCTTTTGCTCGGCGTCGATCAGGACGACATGGCCCTCGAGGCCGCTGGCGCCCGTCTGGACCGCGAGGTTCCCGGCGTTCCGCACCAGCTGCTGAAGGGCAACTTCGGCGACTTGGACGAGCTGCTTTGCTCGGCCGAGGTGCCCGGGGTCGATGGCTTCCTGTTCGATTTGGGCGTTTCGTCACCGCAACTCGATATCCCTGGCAGGGGCTTTTCGTATAACGAGGACGCCCCATTGGACATGCGGATGGATCCGGGCAATAACACCTTAAACGCAGCTGAGGTCATCAACACCTATAACGAACACGACCTCGCCCGGATTCTACGCGTCTACGGCGAAGAGAAGTTCGCCTCGCAGATCGCGCGCGAGATCGTGCGCCGCCGCGAGCAAGAACCGATCGAAACCACCGGCCAATTTGTCGAGATCATCAAGGCGGGTATCCCAGCTGCCGCTCGTCGGCATGGTGGACACCCGGCCAAGAAAAGTTTCCAGGCCATTCGCATCGAGGTCAATCACGAGCTCGATGTGCTCGAACGAGGGCTTGATGCCGCCACCAGGTGGCTCAACCCGGGCGGACGTATCTGCGTCATTTCGTATCACTCGCTCGAGGACCGTATCGTAAAGAACCACTTTAAGGAGATGAGCCAGGGGTGCACGTGTCCGCCGGAGATTCCGGTGTGCGTGTGCGGCAACGTGCCGATACTCAAGGTCATCACCCGCAAACCCCTGGTTGCCCAGCCTGATGAGGTTGAGCGCAACCCTCGGGCGAGATCAGCCAAAATCCGCGTGGCGCAGCGTCTGTAGGCGCGACCGCGCGATATTGGACCTCCCGCTCGCACCATAAACGAAGCTTAAACACACTACCAACGTACTCGGGATGGGAGGCGGCATATCATGGGCTACAACACCTCAAACGCAGCACTCGCCTATGATATGAACGCCATGCCCGCCTATCGTGAGACGCCGCAGGCCCCCGTTGCTCCCCGTGAGCAGCGCACGCCGCGCTTTGATGTCTACACGGGCGCGGGCCGTCAGGCAAACCAGGCGGTAAGCCCGGTTTTCATGAGCGTTCTTAAAACGTTTTGCATCATTGCGGCCATCTTCATGACGATCGGCGTCGCCCGCGTGGCGCTCGCCGGCGTTACGGCCCAGGTGCTCAACAGCAACGCCGAGCTTACCAACACGCTCGAAAAGGCGACCGATGAGAGCTCCGACCTGGAGGTCATGCATTCGGTCTATGGCGCCGACACGCGTATTCGCGACCTTGCGGGCGCTTATGGCATGGTGGAGCCCAGCGAGAGCGTTACACTTAACTTTTCGCAGGATGCAGCCGCGGGCGCCAACGCGACCGCGACCGCTCAGTAGCAAGACGGTAGCTGAGTATGACAAATGACTATCGCCGCGGTTCCGATGGGGGCCGCGGTTCTGGACGTCCCTCGTCGCGGGGACGTTCTGGTTATCAAGGAACGGGTCGGCAATCTTACAACGCCGGGCAGTCCCGTGGCAACGACCCGGCGTCGCGACTTCGCGGCTCGGGCGGCCCTCAAGTGCATAACACCAGGTCGCGCAAGAGTTCGTCGACCGAATGGCTCACGGGCACGCCTCTGCCTCGCCGCAAAGCCGTCATGGGCTTCATTGGGCTTGGCTTGGGCTTGGGCGTCTTTCGCCTTGCCGACTATCAAATTGTCGAAGCCGATAAACTGCGCGAGCGTGCCGATGCGCGCCGCCTGCTTGCGCAGACCCTCTATGCCAAACGTGGCACCATCTACGACCGCAACGGTAACGTGCTGGCGTCGTCGGTCGAATGTCGCAACATCGCCGTGAACCCGCAGCTTGTCGAGGATGTTGACAAGACGGTGTCGGCGCTGGTCAAGGCAACTGGAATCGATAAAAAGACCTGCCGCAAGCTCGTTGAGTCCGATGGAACCTGGGTGTATATCAAGCGCCAGGTGGACGAAGACGATGCTGCGGCGCTGGAGAAGAAGAACCTGCCCGGCGTGCTTTTTGAGCAGGCCATGAAGCGCGTATATCCATACGGCAATCTGGCATCGCAGGTGCTGGGTGTAGTGAATGTAGACAACGACGGCTTGACGGGTCTCGAAAAGCAATACAACAAGCTTTTGACCGGCACGAACGGTTCTCTCGTGCGCGAGCGCGCGAGGGACGGCAGCTATATCGCGGGCGGTGCCTATAAAAAGGTGGCTGCGGTCGACGGCGTTGACATCGTGACGACGCTCGACGTCAATATCCAGCGTGCGGCCGAGGATGCCCTGGCAGAGGCAGTTGAGAAGACTAAGGCCAAGAACGGCTCGGCGCTGGTCACCGATCCTACGACAGGCGAGATTTTGGCAGCCTGCTCGTACCCGACCTACGACCAGACCGATCTGGAGAATGCCAAGACCGAGGATATGAATCTGCGCCTGGTCACCGACGCCTACGAGCCCGGCTCGGTCTTTAAGACGCTCGTGGCGGGCGCCGGCTTCGACTTGGGCGTCGTGCGATCGAGTACGTCGTTTGAGGTGCCGGCGAGCATCAAGGTGGGCGACGATACCGTCACCGATGCCGACAAGCGCGACTATGCCATGACCATGGATGTGCGCGAGATGATGCGCCGTTCGTCCAACGTGGGCTTTGTCCTGGTGGGGCGCAAGATCGGTGCCGACGACTTTGCCGCCTATGTGGACAAGTGGGGCATAGGTCACAGCTCCGGTGTCGATTTTCCGGGCGAGAGCCTGGGCATCGTCAAGGAGCGTGACCAGTATGACGGCGCCACGCTGGGCTCGATGAGCTTTGGACAGGCGCTGTCTGTCTCTCCGATTGAGATCGCACGTGCCGTGGGCGGCATCGCCAACGGCGGCGTGATGATGACCCCGCACTTCTATAAGTCCAGCAAAGGCGACGAGAAGGACTGGGGCGAAGGCGAGCGTGCGATTTCGGAGGACGCCGCATCCCAGGTGACATCGTGCATGCAGACGGTCGTGTCCGAAGGCACGGGCGTTGGCGGCGCAGTTGACGGCTATGACGTGGCGGGCAAGACCGGTACGGCCGAACGAGCCGACGAGAACGGCGGCTACCTTAAGGAGAACTACATGTCGTCCTTTATGGGCTTTGCGCCGGCACAATCGCCCAAGGTGCTGTGCTATATCACGCTCGACGGAACGCCGAGCGACTCAGATGCCGCTGCGGTGCCGTTCCAGTCCATTATGGCCAACGCGCTCGACGTGTTGGGTATCCCGCACACGAGGTAGGGGGTTGCAATCTTTGGGGCGTGGTTTGTTGTCCCATATGAGGGGTGTTCACATGCCCTGCACCACGCATGCGCGGCGCTGGGATACAATACGCCGATAGCATTATTAGGTTTACAGGGGAGCTGCAATGATAGAGATCGCCGTCAACAACCTCGCGGCCGCAACAGGGGCCCGAACCGTGACGGGAGAAGCCGATCGGGTATGCCGCGGGTGCGTTATCGACTCGCGCCAGGTCGAGGAAGGGACGATTTTCGTCGCCTTTCCCGGTGAAAACGTCGACGGCAATGATTTTGCTTCCCGTGCCGTCCAGTCGGGTGCCGGCGCCGTCGTGATGACGCGTGAGCCCGAGGCCGAGCTGGTCTTGCTGGCGCAGGACAGGGGCTGTGCCATCTTGCTGACCGATGATCCCGAGGAGTTTCTGCTGCGTTTGGCGCACGCGTACCGCCTGGAGCTTGGCTGCCTGGTCGTTGGTATTACCGGTTCCATCGGCAAGACGACGACCAAGGACGTGCTCGCCGCTGTGCTCGCCAAGCGCTATCGCGTCTGGGCCACCAAGGGCAATTTCAATAACCTGATCGGCATGCCGCTCACGGTGCTTTCCGCTCCGGCCGATACCGAGGTCCTGGTGCTCGAGATGGGCATGAACCATTTCCACGAGATTGAGCGCCTGTCCCAGTCCGCCAATCCCAACCTTGCCATCGTGAGCAAGATCGGCACCTCTCACATCGGCATTTTGGGCAGCCGCGAGAACATCGCCCGCGCTAAGGCCGAGATTGTCCAGGGTATGTGCGCCGCCGGCGACTTCTTGCCGCTGCTGGTTTTGGGCGGTGAGGACGACTTTACGCCGTTCATTCGCGATACGTTCGCCCAGCCTGCTGGTATCGATGTGATGCTGGCCGGCGTCTCGGACGATGATGAGGTCCGTGCCCGCGACGTTCGAGCTGATGACGAGGGCCGTCCGGTCTTTACGCTCGATTTTGGTCAGGGCGAGACAATCGATACCATGCTTGCCATCCCCGGCGTGCAGTCCGTTCCGAATGCCGTTAAGGCCGCCGCGGTTGCCTATCGCCTGGGCGTGACGCCCGAGCAGATCGATGCTGCCTTTAGGGGCCTCACGATCACCGGTC
>DXZZ01000030.1:5167-13478 GCA_019419425.1 Collinsella sp.
GAGCTGGCCCAGCTTATGGCCGATGCCGCGCGCATGATGGGCATGGACGAGGACCGCATCCAGGTGTTCTCCGATTATCAGCAGGTGCTCGACCGCATGGGCGGCGCGCTTGAAAAACATGATGTTGTACTGGTCAAGGGTTCCCGCTTTGTTGAGCTCGACCGCTTTGTGGAAGGTGTGTGCTAGCCCATGTTCGGCAATCCCTCGTATCCAACGTATCAGGCTTTTTTGGGGCTTGGCATCGCCGCTGCCATTGCGCTGCTGCTCATGCCGTGGTGGATCAAGCTACTCAAGGTCGAGGGTATCGGCCAGCAGGTTCGTGCCGACGGCCCCAAGCGTCATTTGGTTAAGCAGGGAACGCCCACCATGGGTGGTGTTGTCATCCTCGTCGCGATCTCGCTGACCTGCCTGCTGATGGGCAAGCTCACCACCGAGCTCGTGCTCGTGCTGCTCGCCACGCTGGCGACCGGCGTGCTGGGCCTGATCGACGACCTGACCTCCGTTACGCATGGGCGCTCGCTCGGCCTGACGCCCCATGCCAAGATGATCGGCCTCACCATTATCTGTGTCACCTTTACGGTACTTGCCGTCAACTGGTGCGGCGTCGCCCCCGAGATTCGTTTTCCCGGTGGGTTGACGATCGACCTTGGCGTGCTTTCGACTACCATCTGCGGCTATTCGTTCCCGTGGCTCTATATTGTCTTTTGCTGGCTGATGATTGCCGGTCTTTCTAATGCCGTGAACCTGACCGATGGCCTTGACGGTCTTGCTGGTGGCACCTCCATGATCGCCATGCTCGCCATGGCTGCCATGGCGTTTTTGCACGGAGACGTGAACCTGTCCATCTTTTGCACCGCGTGTGCCGGTGCCTGCTTGGGCTTTCTGTGGTTCAACTGCTATCCGGCGAGCATCTTTATGGGCGATACCGGCTCGCTTGCCCTGGGCGCCGCGTTTGCCTGCACGTCCATCATGACCAACACCGAGGTCGTCTCCCTTATCATCGGCGGCCTGTTTATCGTTGAGACCCTGTCGGTCATGATTCAGGTTGTCTACTTCCACTTTACGCACAAGCGCGTCTTCCTTATGGCGCCCATCCATCATCATTTCGAAAAGAAGGGTTGGGCCGAGACCAAGGTCGTCATCCGTTTTTGGATTATCGCTGCGGCATTTGGTGCCGTTGGCCTTGCCCTGTTCTTCCAGTTGGGATAGTGGTCTTTCATGCCTCTTGCTGATGTCTTTAGCCTGCTCGTTTTGGGTCAGGGCAAATCCGGTCTCGATGTCGCCCGCTGGGCGCTGGCACATCCCGAGCGCGTAAGCGCCGTTACCGTGTATGGCGGCGGCACCTCTGAGCCCAATGACGCCACGCGTGCGCTCGAGGCTGCTGGTGCGTCGTTTGTCTATGGGACCGAACAGGTCGAGGGCGCCTATGACGTATGCGTGACGTGCCCGGGCATCTCGGAGTTCTCGGGCTTCTTTAAGGCCGGGCGCGAGCATGCCGCCCAGATTATGGGTGAGCCCGAGTTTGCCTATCGCCTGTCGCCCGATAACTGGATTGCCATCACGGGCACCAACGGCAAGACGACCACCACGTCGCTGACCGATTATCTGCTCAAGGCTTCCGGTGAGGCCAGTGTAGCTGTCGGCAACATCGGCGAGCCGCCTATCAACGAGATTGACGGCCGAGCCCACAACGAGTGGTTTGTGGCTGAGCTCTCGAGCTATCAGATTGCTACGACCACCGAGCTCCACCCTCGCGTGGCGGTGCTGCTCAACATCACTCCCGACCACTTGGGCTGGCATAAGAGCCATAAGAACTATGCGCTTGCCAAGATCAAACTGTTTGACAATATGGTCGATGACGATCTGGTGGTCGTCGACGTCGAAGACGCCGGCATTCACGAGTTCGATGAGTACATCTACACGCCGGGTCGTCGCATCTGCAAGGTTGCCTTTGACGAGCCTGAGGGCGAGGATGCCGCCTTTGTGCGCGATGGCAAGATGATCGTGCGTCTGAAGGGTGTCGAGACCCCGCTCATCGCTACATCCGAGCTCAAGATCTCGGGCCATCACAATGTTATCAATGCCCTGTGCGCTGCCACGGCTGCCTTGGCGGTCGGTGCCGATGTCGACGGTGTCTGCCGCGGTCTGGCCTCGTTCCAGCCGCTCGAGCACCGCGTGGAGCCGTGTGGCGAGATTGACGGCGTGCGCTACGTCAACGATTCCAAGGCGACTAACACCGATGCGGTCGAGAAGGCACTGACGGCATTTCCCGATGACGACGTGATCTTGCTGCTCGGCGGCCACGATAAGGGCACGCCGCTCACGGACTTCGCGCGCGTTGTTATGGATAACGTGCGCTCGGTCGTCTGCTTTGGCGATGCGCGCGAGCGCTTCACCGCCGCTATGGACGAGGCCGATGTCGATGGCGATGTGGATATCGCCCAGGCGGATGACCTACGCGATGCCGTGGACGTTGCCCGTTCGCTGTCGAGCCGTGGCGACGTGATCTTACTTTCTCCTGCCTGCTCTTCGTTCGATGAGTTCTCGGGCTATGAGGAGCGCGGCCGCGTGTTTAAGGACTATGTGGCCCAGCTTGCCGCTGCGGCGAAATCGCAAATGGAATAGGGGTTGCCGGTGAGAGAGGAGAGCCCCCGACAAGGTATGAGGAGGCCCGACTCGGACCGTGCTTCCTCGCGGCGTAGCACACCGCGTTCCGGTCGCGGCGGGCAGTCGTTTAGCGAACGCTATATTGCCGGCGTTCCCGCCCGCATCATGCGCCCCCGTCTGATATTCATGGTCTGTCTGTTTATCTTGGTGTGTTTTGGTCTGCTGATGGTGTACTCGGCGTCTTCGGTCGAGGCGCTGCACGAGAATGGCTCAGCGACGTTTTTTCTGGGTCGACAGGCCGCGTTTGCCGTGGTCGGTGTTCTGGCGCTGATTGCCATCGTGCGCGTTTTACCGGACAGCTGGTTTGGGGAGGATGTGCTCAGGATCTTCCTCATAGGCATGATAGGGCTACTGTTTCTGGTGTTCTTGGTGGGCAGCGGCAGCCGTGGCGCCACGCGCTGGCTCAACATCGCCGGCATTCAGTTCCAGCCTTCCGAGTTTTTAAAGCCATTTGCCATTGCGTATTCGGCTATCATGCTTGATCGCTTCTTTTCGCCCGGTGGCAACATCAACGAATTCCTTCGCAAGATGGGCATCTACCTGGGCATTTCGCTCTTTCTGATCTTTATCCAGCCCGATTTCGGTACCGTCCTGATCATCCTGTTGACCCTCATGTGCATGGCGTTGTTTGCGGGTCTCGACCCCAGATTTATCATCGGCGTGCTAATCTTCGGCATTCTCGTGATCGTGATTGCGCTTGTCGCAGAACCATACCGTATGGTGCGTATTCAGGTTGCCTTGAACCCTTGGGCCGACGAGTATGGCGACGGCTATCAGGCCACGCTTGCCATCATGGCCTTTGCCTCGGGCGGTCTGTTCGGCCGTGGCATCGGCAACTCAACCATGAAGTACTCGTATCTGCCCGAGGCGCACAATGACTACATCCTGGCCATCATTGGCGAGGAAGTCGGTTTTGTCGGAACCGTGCTGTTCTTCTTGGTGTTTGCGATGCTGATTTACTCGGCGTTTCGCATTGCCGAGCAGGCGACCGATCGTCGGGGCGCGCTCATGGCGTCTGGCTCCGCGGTCATTCTCGCGGTGCAGTTTTTGATCAATGCGCTGGGCATCCTCAACGTGTTTCCCATGACGGGCAAACCGTTGCCGTTTATTAGCTACGGCGGTTCGTCGATTATTGTGTCGCTTATGCTTGCCGGTCTGATCCTGCGCGTTTCGTACGAGAGCGCCCGTCGCGATGAGTACGACCGTCGCCGCGAGAGCTTTGCCGTTATGGATGAGAGTACCGCCGGCGTGCCCCACGTGCGCGGCGAGCGATCTTCGCGTAACGGCTTTACCGTTCTGGATGGCTCTGCGACCGAGCCGGCAGCCCGTCCACGCCCGCGAACGGCTCCGCAAGGTCGTCCGCAGCGCCCCAGCCCTCGCAGCGCGGGCGGCGGATATAATCGAATCGATTTGAACTCGGACCCGTCGGCGCGTTTGCGCACCGACGACCAGGGACCGCGTGTACGAAGGGACTACCATGACCGATAAGATGACCGTTGCTATTGCAGCCGGCGGCACGGCAGGACACATTAACCCCGCGCTCGCTTTGGCCGAGGAGCTGCATGACCGTGGCCACCACGTTGTGTTCGTGGGCCAGTCGCGCAAGCTCGAGGGTCGTCTGGTCCCCGAGGCTGGGTTTGATTTTGTGCCCATTACGGTCACGGGCTTCGACCGCTCCCGTCCTTGGACGGCGCTGACCTCGCTGTGGCGCGTCAACAAAGCCAAGCGTGCGCTCGCCAGTCATTTCTCAAAGGTCGGCAAGCCCGACGCTGCCATCGGTTTCGGAGCCTATGTCGAGGTTCCGCTGCTGGGGTGGTGCAAGGGCGCGGGCGTTCCGTATCTGCTGCATGAGCAGAACTCTGTTCCGGGCCTGGCCAACAAGATGATGAACTCCCACGCCGCTCGCGTGTGCATCTCGGTGCCGGCAGCGCGCGCGGTCTTTGAGCGCGAAGGTGACCCTGACCACGTGCTCATGACCGGCAACCCCGTACGTCGCTCGGTGATCGAGGGCGATCGCGCTCGCGGCCGCAAGGCACTTGGCGTTCCCGAGGACGCTACGCTGCTGCTCGTCTTTGGCGGTTCACTTGGCGCCCAGCACCTCAACGAGCGCGCGGTTTCGCTCAAAAACGAGCTGCTTTCGCGCAAGAACCTCTATGTGTTGCATTCGACGGGTGCCGACGGCTTTGAGGAGACCGAGCGCGCTTTGGCGCTGACGCCCGAGGAGGTGAAGCGTTACCGCGTCCAGCCTTACATCGACAACATGGGCGATATGCTGGCTGCTGCCGATTTGGTGCTCTCGCGTTCGGGTGCATCGAGCGTGGCCGAGATCGCTGCGCTCGCCGTGCCCTCGATACTCGTGCCGTATCCGCATGCGACGGCCGACCACCAAACCACCAATGCCCGTTATCTGGTCGACGCCGGGGCCGGCGTGCTCTGTGCCGATGCCGATATCGACGGTTCTGCCTTTGCCGATGAGCTGCTGCACCTGGTCGATGACGCGGCAGAGCGCGACGTCATGCGTCAGGCGGCGCGTGGTCTGGCTCAGGATAGGGCCGCCGCTCTTCTGGCCGATGCGGTAGAGGGTTTGCGTTAGTTAGACGGGATATCGTCGGTCGCCCTCGCGCTGATGCGGTAGGTGCGGTACAGTTAACGGGTTACAGGCAGTGTTTACGCAAGGAGTACACGAGCACATGGCTGATTCCCAGACTGCAACCTCCGCGCCCGAGTTTAAGAGCGCCCACTTTATCGGTATCGGCGGCGCCGGCATGAGCGGCATCGCCCTCGTTCTGCACGAGCGCGGTTATGCCGTTACCGGCTCCGACCTTAAGACGTCACGTTATATCCGCCAGCTTACACGCGCTGGTGTGAAGGTGCATGTGGGCCATGAGGCAGCCACGATCGACGAGGTCAAGCCCGACGTGGTTGTTGTCTCCACCGCTATTCCGGAGTCCAACCCTGAGCTCGTGCGCGCTCGCGAGCTGGGCATTCCCGTGTGGCCCCGTGCCAAGATGCTCTCTGCTTTGGGCCACGGCTACACTACCGTCGCTGTTGCCGGCACGCATGGCAAGACCACCACGTCTTCGATGTGCGCCACCATGCTCGACCGCATGGGTCTGGATCCGAGCTTCTTGATCGGCGGCATCGTCGAGGGCTATGACACGAACGGCAAGAACGGCTCGGGAGACTACTTTGTCGCCGAGGCCGACGAGTCCGACAGCTCCTTCCTGTTCCTGAACCCCAACGTGGTCATTGTGACCAACGTCGAGGCCGACCACCTCGATCACTACTCGGGTATCGAGGAGATCGAGGCAACTTTCGCCAAATTCATGAGCCTGGTGGGCGAGGACGGCACCGTCATCGTCTGCGGCGAGGACCCGCATCTGGTCGAGCTCGCCAAGTCGACGGGCCGTCACGTGCTTTCCTACGGCTTTGCCGAGAGCAACGACATCGTCTGCGTGCACCCGGATGTCAAGGGCATCCAGAGTGACTTTATCGTTCGCTTTGAGGACGGCACTGAGCACGCTGTGGAGATCAAGAGCAATCCCGGTCGCCACAACATGCTCAACGCCACGGCCGTGCTCACCGTCGCCCATGTCCTGGGCCTTGACATCGACGCCGCCGCCAAGGCGCTCTCGAGCTTTGAGGGCGTCCGCCGTCGCTTTACCCACGTGGGCGATATCGATGGCATCACCGTGGTCGATGATTACGGCCATCACCCCACCGAGATCAAGGCGACGCTTGCTGCCGCTTCGTCGCTGGGCTACAAGCACGTCGACGTCGTGTTCCAGCCGCACCGCTATTCGCGCCTGCAGGCCCTGTGCGATGACTTTGCCGATGCATTTGCCAATGCCGATAAACTGCTGCTGATTGATGTGTTCTCGGCTGGCGAGATGCCCATTCCGGGTGTCACCTCTAAGATGCTCGCCGATACCGTGCGCGCCAAGCATCCTGGCAAGGAGGTCGTGTATTGCTCCAGCCGTCTTGAGCTCAATCAGGAGCTCGAGCAGATGGTGGGCGAGGGCGACCTGCTGCTCACCATGGGTGCTGGTGACGTTACGACCGTCGGTCCCGAGTTTATCGAGTATCTGACTGCCAAGAAAGACGCTTAAGTCTAATGGGTCTGTTTAACGCCGTCATGGCGCTCTCGGGCATGATCGACACGGATGTGATCGAGGACGAGCGCCTTGCGCGTCATACGAGCTATCGTATCGGCGGCAAGGCCGACCTCTTTGTGACGTGCCATAGCTATCATGCCCTCCGCCGCGCCGTGGCGGTGCTCGATCGCGAGCAGGTGCCGTGGGTCATCATCGGCAAGGGCTCCAATCTGCTGGTTGCCGATGGCGGCTATCGCGGTGCCGTCATTTCGCTCGGACGTGAGTTTCAGCGCACGGTTGTTGCCGATGACGGTTGTACGCTGACGGTCGGTGCGGGCGTGATGTTTGCGCGCCTGGTCAACGATGCCCTGTCGCGTAGCCTCTCGGGCCTTGAGTTTGCCGTTGGCATCCCTGGCTCGGTCGGCGGTGCGATATCTATGAATGCCGGCACACGGACCGAGTGGATTGGCTCGCTGGTTGAGGATGTCGTAACGTTTGACCCGGCATCCGGTATCAAGCATTATGCGGGGTCCGAGATCACTTGGGGCTACCGCGAATGTAGCCTTCCCCGCAATGAGATCATCCTCGAGTGCGTGCTCAAGCTTAAACCGGCGCCCAAGGCCGACATTCGCGAGCGCATGGAGCGGTACCTGACGAGGCGCAAGCGTACGCAGCCCATGGGTCGCGCATCCTGCGGGTCTGTCTTTCGCAACCCGCCCGATGCGAGTGTGGGCAAGCTTATCGAGGATTGTGGATTAAAGGGTTTTTCAATTGGCGGCGCGGAAGTTTCGCCCGTTCACGCTAATTTTATCGTTAATAACGGAACTGCCTCGGCCGATGACGTTGCCGCGGTTATCAGACATGTGCACGGAAAGGTGAGGGAGGCGTATGGCATCGAGCTCAGACCGGAAGTTAAATTCCTCGGCTTCTAGAGCATCGAAACCCACCTTCCGCCGCGCCGGAGGGCGTTCCGGCGCGCCTGCCAAACCTCAACGCAATACCGTCGCGCACTCTAAGTCTGTCGGGCATGCTCGACAGACCAGTCGTCCGGTTGTCGGCTCGCAGCTCGGTAATCGTCCGGCCGCAAAAAAGTCCTCGCGTCCCTCGGTGACGTCAAAGCCTGTTATGGGCGCCAAGCCTGCCCGTCCCATGGCAGCTCCCAAGCCCTCGACGGGAACTAAAGCGGCGCGTCCAGGTCGCACGCTGGGCGCATCGAAACCGCGCTCGCTGACATCGGTGCCGGCTACCGCCAAGAAGCCTTCGAGTAAAAAAGGTTTCAACCCGTTATCTTCACTTGGGGCGATGGCAAATAAAACATCAGACGCCGCTTCTGTCGTTACAGGCAAAGGCAAAATCGTGGGCGGCGTTCTGGCCGTCTTGGCCGTGCTCGTCGTCGTTGCCATCGTGGTGATCAACTCTGGATTGTTTACTGCCACTGATATTCAGATTCAAGGCAGCGAGCATGTGACGAAGCACGATGCTATCCAGCTGATCGACTTGCCCGAGGGAACGTCGCTTTTTAACGTCGATCCCGACCAGATTACCGAGGA
>DXZZ01000030.1:13578-16267 GCA_019419425.1 Collinsella sp.
ACTTGCCCGAGGGAACGTCGCTTTTTAACGTCGATCCCGACCAGATTACCGAGGATCTCAAGCAGAACCCGTGGGTTTCGGGCGTGGATGTCCAGCGCCAGTTTCCCCATACGCTTATCATCACGCCGACGGAGCGTAAAGTTATCGCCATTGCGTATATCAGCTCCGACGACCTTGCCTGGGCTATCGGAGACGATGACACCTGGATCGCCCCGCTGTCGACGTCGGTCGAAGTGGACGACCAGGGCAACGTCATCACGACAGGGCGGGGCTCAAATACCTTGACCGGAATCGATGCCGCGCTGGCGCTCGCCAAGCATTATGGCGCGGTGTTGTTGACTGATGTCTCGGCGGATGTCGCTCCGGTTTCCGGCCAGGCGGTGAACTCCAAAGCCGTTAAGGCCGGCCTGGATTATGTGCGTGGTTTTTCGAGCGAGTTCTTGGGACAAGTCAAGGATATTTCCACGCCTTCGGTCGAAGCCATCTCGGCAAACCTCAATAACGGCATTGAGGTGTCGCTGGGCGATTCGGACGATATCGCCAAGAAGGAACGCGTAGTCACCAAGTTGCTTTCGCAGGTAGAGGGCGTAACGTATATCAATGTGCGCTCTCCGGGCAACTACACATTTAGGAATGCTCCGACCTCGTAGCGCTGGTTGATGCTTTGTTGAGGGGCCATACCACGCCGTTTATCTGGTTTGTTTGGTTTTCACGGTCAATTATTTGACTGATACGTTCATAATGTGCAAACATAATACGGTTTACCTTTGCATTTACTTTCAACCTGAAGGTTAATGTGCGCAGGGGTCGACCCATGCTATGGCTATAACCTTTGTTCGGAGGACCGACATGCACGAGACAGAGATCAACAACTACCTTGCCGTCATTAAGGTGGTCGGCGTCGGCGGCGGCGGTACCAACGCGGTCAATCGAATGATCGAAGAGGGCATCCGCGGCGTCGAGTTTGTTGCCATCAACACCGATGCTCAGGCACTCGCGATCTCTGATGCCGATATCAAGGTGCACATCGGCACCGACCTTACCCGCGGCCTGGGCGCCGGCGCCAATCCCGAGGTTGGCCGCAAGGCTGCCGATGAGTCCCGCGACGACATCGCCGAGGCGCTCGCTGGCGCCGACATGGTGTTTATCACCTGCGGCGAGGGCGGCGGCACCGGTACCGGCGCTGCTCCCATCGTTGCCGATATCGCGATGAACGAGGTCGGCGCACTGACCGTCGCCGTCGTGACCAAGCCCTTCACCTTCGAGGGCCGCAAGCGTAAGAAGAGCGCCGAGGAGGGCATCAAGACCCTCTCCGATTGCGTCGACACCATGATCGTCATCCCTAACGATAAGCTGCTCGACATCGCCGAGAAGAAGACCACCATGCTCGAGGCCTTCGCGATTGCCGATGGCGTCCTTTCCCAGGGCACCCAGGGCATCACCGACCTCATCACCGTCCCCGGTATCATCAACCTGGACTTCGCCGATGTTAAGACCATCATGAAGCAGGCCGGTACCGCCATGATGGGTATCGGTACCTCTTCTGGGGATACCCGTGCCGTCGACGCTGCCCAGCAGGCCATCTCCAGCCCGCTGCTCGAGAGCTCCATCGATGGTGCCACGCGCGTGCTGCTCTCCATCGCCGGTTCCAAGGACCTGGGCATCCAGGAGATCAGCGACGCCGCCGACGTTGTCGCCAACGCCGTCGACCCCGAGGCCAACATCATCTTCGGTACCGTTGTCGACGAGTCCCTGGGCGATCAGGTGCGTATCACCGTTATCGCTACGGGCTTCTCCGACTCCAACGTCAACCGTCAGGATGAGCTCTTTGCTGCTCAGCAGTCTCAGAGCAAGGCCACTGCCTCCGCTGAGCCGCAGCGCACCGCTCCGGCTGCCAGCCCGGCTCAGGCCGCTCCGACCCGCAACGTCGGTGGTACCGAGCTGCCCAACTTTGGCAACGACCAGTTCGAGCTTCCCGACTTCCTGAAGCGCGGTAGCTTCTAGTTCGTTTTTCTCAACGACCTGCACGGGGTGTGTCCATTTGGATGCACCCCGTTTTCTTTCTCGTTTGTAAACGAAAGCCTCCAATCTCCTTACGTTCCCTTTACGTTTGGTCCCTACCGCTGCGGGTATCCTTTTAAGGAAGTATGACAGCCGTATAAACGCGGACTGCGCGGCGACGCCGCGGTACTTGTGTTATTAGGAGGCTTTAGTATGGCAGCACGTGCGGACAACGTTTCGCGTGTCGACCATGATGGAGTTACGTTGGTGGAGGGCGCGACATCCGATGTCCGCTTTGCCTTTACCGAGCGCACCGGTGGCGTTTCTGAAGATGCGTACTCCTCGCTCAACCTGGGCTCGCATGTAGGCGATGACCCCTTTGCTGTTCAAGAAAATCGTCGTCGAGCGCTCGAAGCTATGGGCGCCACTGAGTGCGAGCACAACCTGCTCGTTCCCAATCAGGTCCATGGTGACCATATCGTTGCGGTGACCTCGACCAGCGCCGATGACCTTGAGGACGTCCGCGAGCAGATTGCCGAGGGCTGCGATGCCATCGTCTGTACGGCCCATGACGTGCCCGTGCTGCTCTGCTTTGCCGACTGCGTTCCCGTGGTGCTGATGGCCCCCGGCGGGTTTGCCGTGGTGCACTCCGGTTGGAAGGGCACGATTGCACGTATTTCTGCCAAGG
>DXZZ01000030.1:16367-17843 GCA_019419425.1 Collinsella sp.
TTTGCCGTGGTGCACTCCGGTTGGAAGGGCACGATTGCACGTATTTCTGCCAAGGCGTGCCAGGCGCTTTGCGATGCTGCCGGCTGCGATGCGAGCGACGTTTCCGCCTATATCGGCCCCCATATCTTGGCTGACGAATATGAGGTATCCCAGGAACTCATGGACCGCTTTGCCGCCGAGTTTTCGTGCATCGATGCGGGCGCTTCTCGCATGCTCGATCTATCTGCCGCCATTCGTGAGGCGTTGGTAGATATCGGTGTGGACGCGGATAATATCGTGGATACCCAGCTTTCGACTGTGCGTCAGAACGACCGCTTTTATTCCTACCGTAACGAGGACGGCACCTGTGGGCGCCATGCTGCGATCGGCGTGATGCTATGAGAAAGATCGTATCGGTCCTGAGCGCCGCTGTGCTTACGCTTACGCTGTGCGCCTGTTCTTCGGGATCTTCTACCTCTTCCATTACCGTGGCCGGCTCCACGACCTGCCTTCCTATCGCCGAGATTGCGGCAGAGGGCTTTAAGGAGGAGACCGGCATCGACGTGCTCGTTTCCGGTTTGGGTTCTTCCGCCGGCATCGAGGCCGTCAGCGCCGGCACGGCTGATATCGCCAGCTCCTCCCGTGGACTCAATGCCGACGAACAAGATCTGGGCCTGACTCCCATCGTCATTGCCCACGACGGTATCGCGGTCATCGTGAACGACGATAACCCGGTCGATAACCTCTCGACCGAGCAGCTCCGCGATATCTACGCCGGCAAGATTACCAATTGGAAAGAGGTCGGTGGCGAGGACCTGAGGATTCAGGTCATCAATCGAGATGAGGCGTCCGGCACGCGTGAGGCCTTTCGTACCATCGTGATGGACGGCGCCCCCTTCGATCGCCGCTCGGCCGTTCTTTCGGGCACGGGCCAGGTGCGCGACGTGGTATCTCGTTCGCGCGGTGCCATTGGCTACATTTCGCTGGGCTTCGTCGATAGCCTCAATGCCAAGACCTCGGTCAAGGCCGTCTCGGTCAATCATGTTGAGGCGTCCGAGAAGACGGTCGCGAGTGGCGGCTATCCCATCTCGCGCGACCTTTACTTCTTTGTGAAGGGTGCGCCTTCGCAGCAGGCGCAGGATTACATCGACTACGTGACGTCCGAAAAGATGGACAAGCAGATTCGCGAGGCGGGCTTTATTCCCGTCACCAACGACGAGAAGGGGAGTGAGTAGCATGGAAGCACAGGAAAACTCCCAGACTGAGCAGAATGCTCAGGCGCCCAAGAAGCGCGAGCTGGCGCTCGTATCGCGCAGCACCTATATCAAGGAGAAGGCGCTGCAGTGGATTTTCTTTGCCTGCGCGTTCTTGGCGGTTGTTACCGTCATCCTGATTTTTGTCTTTACCACGTACTCGGCGCTGCCCGTCTTTACCGACATCGGTCTGGCGGACTTCTTTAGCTTTACGTGGGCGCCCTCCGAGGGCCACTACGGCATC
>DXZZ01000031.1:0-17474 GCA_019419425.1 Collinsella sp.
GTTTCTGATGCGGCGCGCTGCGCGCCCCGCACAGGCTAAAGCCTGTAAATAAAAAAACCGCCCCGTATGGAGCGGTTTTGCCCTTTATATATCGAGCGCCTCGGCCATCGCTGCCGTAGTGATTGCCGTGGTTCCACAGCAACTGCCCACCATTGCGGCACCGGCATGTCTCCATTCGATGCATGCGCGCGCGAAAGCTTCAGGGTTCTCGTGCCATACGGGGCCATCCTGAGTCTGGACCGGATCGCCTACGTTGGGACGCACCGTGACGGGAGTAGTCGCCGATGCAACCATCCTGGGCACCGCCGCATTCGCGGCCGCAAGCGAACAGCAATTAACACCAACCGAGTTTGCGCCGTGTTTTTCGGCGTACAAAACGGCTGCCTCGATGTTGAGGCCATCGCCCAGCAGGTCGCCTTTATCGTCAACGACAAAACTCACCAGAACAGGCATGCCGTCGGCGGCATCTCGGGCGCCGGCAAGCATGGGCTGCAGATTACGGATAGACGTCACCGTCTCGATCAGCAGACCGTCAACGCCGGCATTGAGCAAGGCGTGCGCCTGTTCGCGCGCAATGCCGCGGATTTCACGATACTCGGCAGAGTCCTCGGCAAACCACTCAATACCGATCGGGCCCATCGAGCCCAGCAGCAGCTGAGGGTGCGCCTGGCGAGCATCGTCGACGGCCCCGCGATTGACCTCCGCCACGGACGGCGCAATCTGGTCGTGCTTGAGGGCATAGCTTGATGCCTGAAAGGTGTTGGTAATGAGCACCTGCGCACCGGCGGCGACATACAAGCGATGGATACGAGAAACGGCCTGCGGCTCTGCCAGATTCCAAAACGCCGGTGGAATATCGGCGGCGTCGTACTCACTCAACAGAACACTGCCCATGGGGCCCTGCGCCAACAAGGTCTCGCTCGACAAGCGGCGCGTAAGTTCCTCGGCACCAAAGCGGTTGTAATAACTCGTATCCATATATATCCCGCTATTCCTCGACGCTGATTCCCTGCTTTTCGAGATAGGCGAGCCAGCGGCTCATCGTGTCCTCGGATAGCGCATGCTCCATCATGCAGGCCTCGGAATCGGCTCGCTCAAATTCGACACCGAGCTCCTGAACCAAAAACGTGCGGATGAGGCGATGACGGTACCAGATAGCCGTGCCAACCTCGCGGCCGCGATCGGTCAGGATTACCTTGCCATAGTGCGATTGCTCGACAAGCTCGGATGCCTTGAGCGCCGAAACCGCTTTATTGACCGATGCCTTGGAGACGCCAAGGCGCTGCGCGATGTCGACCGATCGCACGCCGTTGGTTTCCCCCTCTTCGCTTTCAATGCGAACCATGCACTCCAAGTAGTCTTCGTTCGCCACCGTCAGATGTAGTTCGCGCGAGCTATTTGTCGTATCCATGATCTTCCGTCCCTTCTGCATTCAATGGCTGATTCTACCCCATCCAAGCGTCGCGGTATGCCGTGGCATACCGTGCTAGAGTTCTTGTTGCACACGACGACCAAGATTGGAGCGGTCTTTATGGAAAACACCACCACGAACCCCGATGTCCTCGAGCGCTTTTTGCGCTACGTCCAGATCAACACGCAGTCCGAGGATGCAAACTGCGACCAGGTACCTTCGAGCGCCGTTCAGTTTGACCTTGCCAACGTGCTGGCTGAAGAGCTGCGCGAGCTTGGGGCGGAAGATGCCCACGTGACCGAGCATGCCTATGTCTGCGCGCATATCCCCGCAAGTGCGGGCGCTGAGGACAAGCCCGCCCTGGGCCTGATCGCCCATCTCGACACCACCGAAGTTGCACCGGGCGCCGGCGTGAAGCCGCACATCGTACACTACGAAGGCGGCGACCTGGTCTGCGGCACGGTTGACGGTAAGCCCGTTGCCATGAGTACCGCCAAGCTTCCCGCCCTGAACGACCTCGCGGGTGAGGACTTGGTCTGCAGCGATGGCACCACGCTGCTGGGCGCGGACGACAAGGCAGGCGTCGCCGAGATCATGTCGCTTGTCGCGCGTATCGCTCAGGACCCTTCTCTGCCCCATCCCGCACTCGGCATTTGCTTCTGCCCTGACGAGGAGATCGGTCACGGAGCCGAGCTGTTGGATATCGATACCTTTGGCTGCAAGTACGCCTACACGGTCGACGGCGGCCCCATCGGCGAGCTGGAGTGGGAGTGCTTTAACGCCGCCGAGGCGACCATCCGCTTTGAGGGCCAGTCCATCCACCCGGGCGACGCCAAGGGCCGTATGGTCAACGCAGGCAATCTGTTCTGCGACTTCAACGCGTTGCTCCCCTACGTGCAGCGCCCGGAGTATACGGAAGGCTACGAGGGCTTTTATCACCTTGAGGGCGTATCTGCAACCGTCGATCACGCCACGGCGCGCTACATCGTCCGCGACCATGACGCCGCCAAGTTCCAGCAGAAACTCGACCTTATTGATGCCGCCGCCTCGATGCTCAACCAGCGTCTGGGTGAGGAGCGCGTAACGGTCGAGATTAAGCAGCAGTATCGAAATATGGCCGAAATCGTTCGTGACTATCCCGAGCTTATTGATGTTGCCAAGGAAGCCTACCTTGCCTGCGGCGTTGAGCCCCAAGTGCTGCCGATTCGCGGCGGCACCGACGGCGCGCAGCTGTCGTTCCGCGGTCTGCCCTGCCCCAACCTTTCCACCGGCGGCTATTGCTACCACGGCGTCAACGAGTTTGTCCCGGTCAGTTCGCTCGTCAAGATGACCGACGTCCTGCAGGAGCTCGTCGCCCGTTTCGCATAAGCCTGGCTGCATAAGCCCAAAAGACGAATCGCCCCGTCCTCTACAGAGAACGGGGCGGTTTTTGATACAAGGGGAGTAGTCAACATCGCAGGTTGAGCCAACGTCAGCGAGCGACGTCCAAGGCGAACAAGTTGGCATGAAAAAGGCAGGGCATTGACCTTCTGGTCATGCCCTGCCTTTTGAATGACAAATTGTCGCCTTGGGCGGCGCGCAGCGTCGAGTCGTTACGGCGTTTGGTAAAACGCCGTAACTTAGTAGTTGGCCTCGTAACCGTTGCCGTCGCCGGTGGGCTGTTCGTAGTAGTCCGAATCGCTCGAATCGCTTGAGTCATCGGAATCGTCAGAGCTGACCGATGAGGTTGCGGTACCGTTTGCGTAGTCGTCAGACGTGTTGTTGCTGAGGTCACCGATCGTGGAGCTGGAGCCGTCGGAAAGACCCATGGTGTTGGGGCCCTTGGGGTCCTTGCCGGCGTCGACACGGGCCATCATTTCCTTAAGCTCGTCTTCGTAGACAAAGACATAGCTCACGCCGTCGATCATGGTGCTGTCGTCGGCGTACGAGGGCAGGTTGGCCGAGTAGATACCGTCGACATCCATACCGCGCATGGCATTGACCGTAGCCACGATATCCTGAACGCTCATATCGGTTACGAGCATATCGGACAGCGAATTAACCAGGCCAAAGATCTTCGTGGCATCGAAGTTATTGAGAATCTGGTTGGCAAGGGCGCCAAGCACCTGACGCTGGTGGCGCATGCGCGTGTAATCGCCGTCGGCATAGGTGTAGCGGCAGCGGGCATAGGTAAGGGCGGTGGCACCGTCCATATGCTGTTGGCCAGCGGTAATCTTAATATCCAGGTGCTCGGGGTCGTCAACATCATCGGTTGCGTTAATGTCGATACCGCCAACCGAATCAATCAGCGCCTGCATACCGTCGAAGCTGACCTCGGCATAGTGGGAAATCTGAACACCGCACAGCTCGTTGACCGCCTCGACCATGGCCTCGGCGCCGCCAACGGTATGGCAGGCGTTGATCTTCATGGTCTCGCCCTTGTACTCGACCTTGGTGTCGCGCGGAACGGAAATGAGCGTCGCCTGCTTTTGCGTGGGGTCGATGCGTGCCAGGATAATCGAGTCGGCACGATACGTATCCTCGCCCGGACGGCCGTCGGTGCCAAGAAGCAGCACGTAGAACGGATCCTTTGCCTCATCGGTGTCAACCAGAACCCGACGCAGATTGTCGGTAATGACATTAGAATCGCCGAGCTTGCCCATAATGGTGGCAAACCACAGGCCGGCAGCGGTAGTGGCACTCAACAGCACGCCAAGCACGACAATGAGCGCGACGTGACGAATCGTGTGGCTACGACGACGTTGGCGAGCGCGCTCGGAATAGCGAGCCACGTTATCGCGACTGTAGATCTTGGCCTGCGCACCAGTTGAGGGTCTTCGGGTGGTGGTATCTGCGAGGGGCTTTTTATTAAACATAGGCAACCTGTATTAGTAGATGACGGGATCGGGGACGGTAGTATGCTCGACATGCGCGCCGAGCGCCTGCAGCTTTTCGACAAACTGCTCGTAGCCGCGCTTGATGTGATGGATGGCCGAAACCTCGGTCGTCCCGTCGGCGATCAAGCCCGCTACGACGAGGGCCGCTCCGCCACGCAGATCGGGCGAGGTAACCTGTGCACCCGAGAAGCCCTTGACGCCATGAATCATGGCATGATGGCTCTCGATACGAATGTCGGCACCCATGCGCACCAGCTCAGAGGCAAACATAAAGCGATTCTCGAAGATGTTCTCGGTGATAACGGAACTGCCGTCGGCAAGGGCGGAGAGCACCATAATCTGCGCCTGCATGTCGGTCGGGAAACCGGGGAACGGAAGCGTCTGGATGTCGACCGGCTTGATACGCTCGGCACGGTTCACATGGACGCCATCCTCGAC
Source organism: Collinsella sp. (assembly GCA_019419425.1). Classification (GTDB taxonomy): domain Bacteria; phylum Actinomycetota; class Coriobacteriia; order Coriobacteriales; family Coriobacteriaceae; genus Collinsella. The sequence continues at coordinate 4,726 of DXZZ01000031.1, forward strand.
GCGCTCGCAGTCGATACCCATAAGCTCCATCTTCTTGAGCACCATGCCCAAGTGAATGGGGCAAAAGCCCGTGACATCGACACCGCGATCGTCTGCCATCAACGCACCGGCAACGATAAAGGTACCGGCTTCGATGCGGTCGCCCACCACGCGATGGGTAACGGGATGGAGCTCTTCCACGCCTTCGATCGTCACGACGGGCGTACCGGCGCCAACAATCTTGGCGCCCATCTCGTTGAGCATGTTAGCGAGATCGACGATCTCGGGCTCGCGGGCGGCATTGTCGATAACCGTGGTGCCCTGTGCGCGCACAGAGGCCATGATGAGGTTCTCGGTCGCACCGACGCTGGCAAACTCGAGCGTGACGGTGGTACCGCGCAGGCCCTGAGGCGCGCTGGCGTTGATGTAGCCGTGGGCGGTATCAAACTCGACGCCCAGGGCCTCGAGACCCAGAATATGCATGTCGATCTTGCGGGCACCTAGGTTGCAGCCGCCCGGCATGGCGATCTTGGCGCGATGGAAGCGACCCAGCAGGGGCCCCATGACGGCGGTGGAAGCACGCATCTTAGCGACGAGCTCATAGGGAGCCTCCCAGGAATCGACCTGAGAGGTATCGATCTCGAGCGTGTGCTCGTCGAGAACATCGATCGTAGCGCCCATGCCCTTGAGCACCTTGCCCATCACGTGGACATCGGAAATATCGGGCACGTTCTGCAGCGTCGTCTTGCCCGGCGCCAGAAGCGTTGCCGCCATGAGTTTGAGCGCGGAGTTCTTGGCGCCCGAGACGGGCACGGAGCCTCCGATGGCGTGGCCACCCTCAACGCGGATAATATCCAAGGTCTACCCTTTCAAAAAGCATGCCCGGGGTGGCTGGGCCATCCCGGGCATGATGTGTTCGCAAATGGTCGAACGCTAAATCGTTTGACTATTGGGCAAGCTTGAGCTTACACCATGCGATTTCATTATAGAGGTAGGCGCGGCGTGCATCATCCTCCGACAAATTACCCAGCTTCTCTTCAAAACCTTGAATATCAGCTTTAAGCTTGTCGGCATCGACGGTCGCCAAATCGCAAGCGCGCTCGGCGAGAACGGTCACGACATCGTCCGCAACCTGGGCATAGCCGCCGGCCACGGCAAACGTGTGGTCGACAGTGCCCATGGCCTTATCGGAAACGCGAACGTAACCGCGGTCGATCGTGCAGATCTCGCTGGAGTGAGCAGGCAGGACGCCAAACTCGCCATCCGTGGACGGAATCGACACAAACGCAGCGTCGCCCTCATAGGCGCAGCTCACGGGGCACACGATGCGGATACGCATAACCTACTTCTCCCCCATCTTACGGGCGCGCTCGCGCACGTCCTCAATCGTGGAAGCATAGCGGAAAGCCTGCTCGGGCAGGTCATCGGCCTTGCCGTCGACAATCTCGGCGAAGGAGCGGACGGTATCCTCGACGCGAACGTAGACACCGGGGTTGCCGGTGAACTTCTCGGCGACGTGGAAGGACTGCGAGAGGAACTGCTGAATCTTACGGGCACGGTTGACCGTAAGGCGCTGCTCCTCGGACAGCTCGTCCATACCCAGAATGGCGATGATGTCCTGAAGGTCGGAGTACTCCTGCAGGAGCTCCTGGACCTTGACGGCGACACGGTAGTGCTCCTCGCCGACGATCGAGGGATCGAGAGCGTCGGAGGAAGACGCGAGCGGGTCGATAGCCGGGAACAGGCCGAGCGACGAAATGCTACGCGAAAGAACCGTGGTGGCGTCGAGGTGCGTAAACGTCGTGGCAGGCGCCGGGTCGGTCAGGTCGTCTGCGGGGACGTAGACAGCCTGGACGGACGTAATGGAGCCCGTCTTGGTCGAGGTAATGCGCTCCTGGAGGTCGCCCATCTCGGTTGCCAGCGTGGGCTGGTAACCAACGGCGGACGGCATACGGCCCAGCAGTGCGGAGACCTCGGAACCTGCCTGGGAGAAGCGGAAGATGTTGTCGATGAACAGCAGAACGTCCTGACCGCGATCGCGGAAGTACTCAGCGGTGGTAAGGCCGGCCAGACCGATGCGCAGACGCGCTCCGGGCGGCTCGTTCATCTGACCATAGACCAAGCAGGTCTTGTCGATAACGCCAGACTCGCTCATCTCGAGGAACAGGTCGGTGCCCTCGCGGGTACGCTCGCCGACGCCGGTGAACACCGAGGTGCCGCCGTGCTCCTGGGCGAGGTTGTTGATGAGCTCCTGAATCAGAACGGTCTTGCCGACGCCGGCGCCGCCGAACAGGCCCGTCTTGCCGCCACGGATGTAGGGCTCGAGCAGGTCGACGGCTTTGATGCCGGTCTCGAAGATCTCGGTCTTGGTGGTGAGCTCGTCGAAACGGGGCGCTGCATGGTGGATGGGGTAGAACTCCTCCACCTCGGGCATGGGCTTGCCGTCGACAGGCTTGCCCATGACGTTCCAAATGCGGCCAAGCGTCTTGGGGCCAACGGGCATCTTCATGGGCTCACCGGTATCGGTGGCGATGAGGCCGCGCTGCAGGCCGTCGGTCGAGGACATGGCGACCGTGCGGACGACGCCGCCCGGAAGCTGGCTCTCGACCTCGAGGATCGTGCTCAGATGACCGATCGGGGTCTCGGCCTCGACCGTGAGCGCGTTGTAGATCGGGGGCACCGCACCGTCAAACTTGACGTCGACGACAGGACCGATGATTCGCACGATGCGACCATCACCGGCAGTCGTCTTCTTGGTGGCTTCCTCGACCGCAAGCTTTACGGTGTTATTAGCCATTACTGTTCCTCCAATGCTGAGGCTCCGCCGACGATCTCGTTAATCTCGGTCGTGATCGAAGCCTGGCGCACGCGACTATACGTGCGGGTAAGGGTCGAGATGATCGCGGTGGCGTTTTCCGTCGCGGAGTGCATGGCCTTGCGGCGTGCACCCTGCTCGGCAGCCGCCGAATCGATCAGGGCCTGGTAGATGACCGTCAGGATATAAGACGGCACAAGCTTGCCGAGAACATGCTCGGGAGAGGGCACGAACTCGAACGTGGACGAGATGCGCTTAGGGGCGTCGGTCTCGTTCTTACGCGGACCGTGGGCCATAGCGATCATCTCGGGGTCGAGCGGCAACAGATGCTCGACGCGAAGCTCCTGATCCACGCGGTTCTTGGCGTGGTGGTAGACAAGCTCGACACGGTCAAGCTCACCGGCACGATACGCATCGCAGATATGAGAGGAGATCATGCGGGCCTGATTGAAATCGGGCTCAGAGGAGTTGCCCTCAAAGTGCATGACGACGTTTGCGCGGTCACGGAAATACGTGGCCGGCTTACGCCCGCACGCGATGATCTCGCACTCGATGCCGTCGTTCGCCCAAGAAGCGGCGAGCTTTTCGGCCGTGCGCTCCACCGTCGTATTGAAACCGCCGGCAAGGCCGCGGTCCGAGGCAATAACGACAATCAGGCCATGCTTGACGCTCTCATGCTTCTGCAGCATGGGATCGGTGCCCGAACAGGAGGCGTCGCCGGCGACCGTCAACATGACGTCGGTCAGCGCCTCCTTATAGGGCTCGGCCTGCTTGGAGCGATCGAGGGCACGACGGATCTTGGCCGTAGAGACCATCTCCATCGTGCGCGTGATCTGCTTGGTCGTGGTAACCGAGGAGATTCGCTTCTTAATGTCGCGAAGGTTGGCCATGGGGCTTAGTTCTCCTCTGATCCAGAAACATCCGAATGGTGCTTGGCCATGAACTGCTGCTTGAAGTCGCCGATGACGCGCAAGAGCTCAGCCTTGGTGTCATCATCGATCTTCTTGGCGCGAACCTTGTCGAGCAGCGAACCAAAGCCATTGTCCATGTACTCGATGAGCTCGGCACGGAAGGGCAGCACGTCGGCGATCTCCAGGTCATCCAGGAAGCCCTCGTTGCCGGCGAACAGCGTAACGATCTGCTCGCCAACCTCAAACGGCTTGTAACGCGGCTGCTTCAGGAGCTCGGTCATGCGAGCACCATGGGTCAGCTGCTTCTGAGTAGCCTCGTCGAGGTCGGAGCCGAACTGCGTAAAGCCGGCGAGCTCCTGGTACGAAGCGAGGTCCAGACGGAGGTTGCCGGCGACCTGCTTCATGGCCTTGGTCTGCGCATCGCCACCGACGCGGGACACGGAGATGCCCACGTCGACTGCCGGGCGCTGACCTTGGAAGAAGAGCTCGGACTGCAGGTAGATCTGACCATCGGTAATGGAAATGACGTTGGTCGGAATGTAGGCCGAGACGTCGCCGTCCTGGGTCTCGATGATCGGCAGTGCCGTCATGGAGCCGTAACCGTTCTTCTTGGACATCTTGACGGCACGCTCGAGCAGACGAGAGTGCAGGTAGAAGATGTCGCCAGGATAGGCCTCGCGTCCGGGCGGACGATGCAGCGTCAGCGACATCTGACGGTAGGCCACAGCCTGCTTGGACAGGTCGTCGTAGATGACGAGCACGTGGCCGCCGGGGTTGGTCTCGCTGGCGGGCTTGCCGTCCTCGCCGTTGTACATGAAGAACTCGCCGATAGCGGCACCGGCCATAGGCGCGATGTACTGCATAGGGGCGGAATCGGCAGCGGTGGCCGAAACGATGATGGTGTAGTCGAGCGCACCGTGCTGAGCGAGGGTCTCGCGGATGTTGGCAACCGTGGAGGCCTTCTGGCCGATGGCGACATAGATGCAGACCATGCCCTTGCCGCGCTGGTTGAGGATAGCGTCGATGGCGATGGCGGTCTTACCGGTCTTACGGTCGCCGATAATGAGCTCACGCTGACCGCGGCCAATAGGCACCATGGAGTCGATAGCGAGCAGACCGGTCTGAACCGGCTCGCACACCGGGGTACGATCGATGACGCCGGGAGCCTTGAACTCGATGGGGCGACGGTGCGTGGCGACGATGTCGCCCAGGCCGTCGATGGGCTGGCCGAGCGGATTGACGACGCGGCCGAGCATGGCACGACTCACGGGGATATCCATAATGCGGCCAGTGGTGCGGCACTCGTCGCCTTCCTTGATGGAGTCGACGGCACCGAACAGAACGGCGCCGACCTCGTCACGGTCAAGGTTCTGGGCAAGGCCGAAGACGGTCTCACCGGTATCGGAGCTCTTGAACTCCAGAAGCTCGCCTGCCATGGCGCTCTTGAGGCCGGAGACGCGCGCGATGCCGTCGCCTACCTCGTCGACCGTTGAAACCTCATGCGTATCGACCGTCGCGGAGAGGCTCGTGAGCTGCTCCTGCAGTTTCTTGGCGATATCCTGGGCATTGAGGGTTTCGGACATTAGGCTTCACCTCCGTACGAATTAGCAGAGTTTGCGAGGGTCTCCTGCGCGATGCGCAGCTGCGTCTTGACGGAAATGTCACGACGCTCGCCGCGGGCCTCGAGCACCAGGCCGCCCACGATAGACGGGTCGACCTGCTCGATAAGGAATACCTTGCGGCCGAAGTCCTGCTCGCATTTCTTAGTGATGGTTTGACGCAGCTCGTCGTCGAGCGGGATCGCCGTGGTGACGGTCACGCCCACTACATCCTCGTCTTCCTCGGCAACATACTTAAAGGCAGCTGCCACCTTGGGAAGAAGGTCGAGCTGGTCGCGCTTGGACATGGTGTCGAGCACGGCGATGATCTCGGGGCTGGCAGAAGCCAAGCGCTCGATCATCTCGAGGTCCTCGAACACATGGTTCTCGGCCTTAGCGGCTTCCAGAAGGGAGCGCGCGTAGGTCTCGAGCACCTTGTCCTGATAGCGGCTAGTCGGCATTCAGGCTACCTGCTTCCTGGATGTAGCGCTCGATGAGCTTCTTCTGCTCGGCATCGTCCTCGAGTGCCTCGCCCACGATCTTGGTGGCGACGGCAACGGACAGGTCGGCGATGGAGCTCGCGGCACCGGCGTAAATGGACTTGCGCTCGTCCTCGACGGTCGTATGGGCCTTGGCGATGATCTCCTCGGCCTCCTTGTGAGCAGCCTCGATGATACGGGCGCGCTCGGACTCGGCGTCCTTACGGGCCTCGAGAACGATGTCGGCAGCCTGACGACGGGCGTCGGTGACGATCGAGTCGGACTCAGCGCGCTTGGCGATAGCCTCCTGCTTGGTCTTCTCGGCCTCGTCGAGGCTCTCCTCGATCTTCTTGCCGCGCTCCTCCATGGTTTTCATGATGCCCGGCAGGGCGACCTTGGCCAGCACGATCCAGATAATCAGGAAGGCGATAAGCGCCGGGATGAACTCCGCCATCTTAGGGATGAGGATGTCCGCACCGGCAGCGCCGTCCTCGGCGAACGCGGAAACCGGCATGAGCAGCGCGGCCGCGGACGCGGAGAGTGCGATCGCGCTCTTCTGGGATGAAAGATTCATACTTGACGCTCCGTGCTATTTAACGATCAGCGCGACAACGAAGCCGATCAGAGCCAGAGCCTCGCCGAAGGCGGAGCCCATGATGAAGACGGTGAACACGCGGCCCTGGACCTCAGGCTGACGGGCCATAGCACCCGTAGCACCCAGAGCAGACAGGCCGATAGCAAGACCAGCGCCGATAACACCGAGACCGTAACCGATAACTCCCACGATTCCTCCTTTGTCGTGCGTGTCTTATTTCACGCAGGATAACCTTTTTATAACTGCTGGGCTCCATGGGTACGGGCACCGGCGGTTTAACGAATTGCCTTACCTTTAAGGCGCGAACGGAAGACTACTCCTCCTCCGCGACCTCCTCTGCCTCGGAGACATACACGGCGGTAAGGACCGTGAAGACGTAAGCCTGGATGGCGCCGACCACAAGCTCGATCGCATAGATCAGGATGAGGATGGCAAGCCAGGCCAGCGAAGGCAGGGCGCCGACGGCGTGCGCCGCGGAAACCTGCTGAAGCAGCGGCTGCATGAACATGCTCGCCATGATGGCGAACGAGCCCATGACCACGTGTCCTGCGAACATGTTGCAGAACAGACGGACGGCGAGCGTGATGAGGCGCAGGAAGGTCGAGAAAAGCTCGACGACCCACACGAGCACGTTCATCGGGAAGCTCACGCCCTGCGGGGCGAGGCTCTTGATGTAGCCGATCACGCCGTGAGCCTTGCATCCGTAGTAGATGAAGTACACGAAGGCGAAAATGGCGAGTGCGGCGGTGGAGCCGATTGCACCGGTGCCGGGCTTCATTCCCGGGATCAGGCCGATCATGTTATTGATCAGGATGAACAGGAAAAGCGAGCACAGGAACGGGAAGTGCTTCTTCCAGTTCTCACCCACGACGCCCTTGCCGATATCGTTCTCGACGTACTCGATGATGTACTCGAAACCGTTGACGAAGAAGCCCTTGGGAACCAGGGTCTGCTTCTTCTTGAACACGGCCAGGACGATCAGGAGCACGATCGTGGAGACGATCAGCCAAAACGAGTACTGCGTGATGCCGCAGCTCAGATCGCCCACGACGGGGGTGGAGCTGAACTCGCTGACCAGATGATTAATCTCATCAGGCAGCTTTTCAAAAATTTCCACGACTTACCTTTCGACCTCATGAGGATCTCGCAGCGCCTTGACGACACGAACCGTGCAGGCAGCCATAAAGGCCACGAAGCCGATCGCCTCGCCCAGGAGGAACATGCGAAATGCCTCTCCGAACAACACAAACACAACCAAGGTAAAGACGAGTAGGGCGATTGCCGAGACCGCCAGACTCACCATGCCCTTGAGCATGTCCGCATTCTGCTTATCGTCAAGAACCGGCTTGAGCGTAAAAACAAAGGGAAGAAAGGCGACCGCGCCCGCGATGACACCTGCAACGATAGCGAGCAGATCGGCTATCTGAAACACTGGCGTCCTCACTTTCCCTCTTTAACGCTTCCCAGAACAGTTCCCGCCAAACATTGGTGACTATTGTACGAGCCAATCGCTAAAGTACAACCGAAAAAGCATCGGTTAATACGCACCTGTTCGTTTTCTTAAGACCTTCTTTATGCCGCAGGTAGGTAATACGTTTTTCTCGAACCCTGCAGGGCAAAACGTCCGTTAACGGGAGTGCGCGCGGTCGCCTTTTGTTCGTCCGCGCGCACCGTTTCTTCGTATTTGCAGCCGCGGCCGTCTTAGCCCGACGACTAGAGCGTGCCGTAGATGCGGTCGCCGGCGTCGCCCAGGCCGGGAACGATGTAGGCGGCCTCGTTGAGATGGTCATCGATGGCGCACGTATAAATATGTACGTCGGGGTCCTTTTCGGTCAGTGATTTGAGACCCTCGGGGGCCGCCACGATGCACAGCATGCGGATGTCCTTGACACCGCGCTCGCGCAAGTAGCTGATAGCCATCTCGGCCGAACCGCCCGTGGCGAGCATGGGGTCGACAACCAGGCAGATGCGTTGGTCGATATCCTTGGGCATCTTGCAGTAATACTCGTGCGGCTCGTGGGTGACCTCGTCGCGCTCCATGCCGATGTGGCCCACGCGGGCAGAGGGTACCAGGTCGAGGATGCCGTCGACCATGCCAAGGCCTGCACGAAGGATGGGAACGATGGCGAGCTTTTTGCCGGCAAGCTGCTTAAACGTGGCGGTGGTGATGGGGGTCTCGACCTCGACGTCTTCCATAGGCAGGTCGCGCATGGCCTCGTAGCCGTCAAAAAGCGCGAGTTCGCGCACGAGCTGACGGAACTGGTTGGTGCCGGTGTTTTTGTCGCGCAGGATCGACAGCTTGTGCTGGACGAGCGGGTGATCGACAAGCGTCACACGGGACGCATCGTAGGTGACGGTCATGGGTTGATTGCCCCTTTCGTTGCGGCCGCAAAACGGCCTTGCTGACAAGGCGCGCAGCAATGTCGCCACCGCACGCCATGCATTAGTTTAGCGGTTTGTTGTATCGAGCAGCCCATCGCGGCCCTACTGTGCGGTACTGAGCGAGCGCTTGACTGCATCACGCCAGCCCGCAAGGTTTTGCTCGCGGCGCTCGGCGGACATGTGGGGAAGGAAGGTCCTAACGATCTGGGCATTTTGCTCCAGCTCTTCCAGGTCTTCCCAATAGCCGACGGCAAGACCCGCCAAGCACGCGGCACCGATTGCCGTGGTCTCCACCGTCTCGCATTGCAGCACGGGGATATCCAGCAGGTCGGCCTGGAATTGCATGATGAACTCGTTGCGCGAGGCACCGCCATCGACAGACAGGCGCTCAATCGAAAGCCCCACGTCCTGCTCCATGGCGCGCAGCACGTCGTAGCTCTGATATGCCATGGATTCGCAGGCGGCACGTACGATGGTCGCACGGCTCGAGGCGCCGGTCAGACCGCACACGATACCGCGAGCATGCGGGTCCCACCAGGGAGCACCCAAACCCGCAAAGGCCGGAACGAAGTAGCAGCCCTCGTTGTCGCTAATCGAAGCGGCGAGTTGTGCCGACTCGCTCACGCTCGAGATGATGCTCATGTTGTTGCGAAGCCAGTTCATCGTTGAGCCGGCGGCAAAAATAGAGCCCTCGAGCGCATAGCTGACTTTGCCGTCCGCAGCGATACCGATGGTGGAGACCAGGCCATTCTTGGATTCGACGATCTCGTCGCCGGTGTTCATGAGCATAAAGCAACCCGTGCCATAGGTGTTTTTGGTCTGGCCGGGACGGAAACAGCAGTGGCCGAACAGCGACGCCTGTTGGTCACCCGCCACGCCCATGATGGGCGGCATGTTGGTCATGATGTCGCTCGCGACGCGGCCGTAGTCGCCCGAGCTCCAGCGAACCTCGGGCATCATGGAACGTGGAACGTCAAAGAGTGCCAGCAGGTCGTCGTCCCAATCGAGCGTATGGATATTAAAGAGTGCCGTGCGGCTGGCATTGGTGTAGTCGGTGGCAAAGACCTGGCCGCCGGTGAGGTTGTAGATGAGCCAGGTGTCGATGGTGCCAAACATGAGGTCGCCCGCCGCCGCGCTCTCGCGTGCGCCGTCGACGTTGTCGAGAATCCACTGCACCTTGGAGGCCGAGAAATACGGGTCGAGCGTGAGTCCCGTGCGGGAGCGCACCAGCTCCTCGCAACCCTGTTCAACCAACGCGTCGATTGCCGGCGCGGTACGGCGGCACTGCCATACGATGGCGTTATAGATCGGCTGACCGCTCACGCGGTCCCAGACCACCGTGGTCTCGCGCTGGTTGGAGATGCCGATGGCGGCAATGCGGTCGGAGTGGATACCGCTCTTAAACTGGACTTCCATCATGACGGCGATCTGGCTAGCAAGGACCGCCATGGGGTCTTGCTCCACCCAGCCGGGACGCGGGAAGCTGGTTTTGACGCTGCGACGTGCCTGCGCGACGATGCATCCGTACTCGTCGACGATGGTCGCAAGTACCGAGGTGGTGCCGCAGTCGAGCGCCATGATGTAGGAACCGCCAAAGTCAAACGAGGCATCTTCCATGCCCAGGCTGCCCAGATTCAACGACATCGCTTAAACCTTTCTATTGCATCGGGTCGGACAGGACCCGTTCGATCTCTGATGCGGGAAGTGCGCCTTGGCGCAGGATCTGGAGCTCGCCGTGCTGAAACGACACGATGGTCGAGGCGTCGCGACACGGGGTCTCACCGGCGTCGACGGCAATATCGACCCCCTCCAGGATGCGACCCTCCACCGTGATAAAACTTGCCGGCGCGGGCGCGCCATGCGTGTTGGCGCTGGTGCAGGCAAGGGGGCTGCCACAGGCGCGAATGAGCGCCTGCACCACGGGCGAGGCCGAAGCGCGAAGTGCCACCGTGTCGTCGGCAGCGCGCATAAAGGTCGGCACGCAGGGGGCTGCCTTGACCACGATAGTCAGGGCTCCCGGCCAGCATCGTCGCGCGAGTATGCGGGCATCTTCCGGGATATCCACGCCATAGCGGTCGAGTGCTTCGACGCCATCGACCAGCCAAGCGACGGTTTGCGTGAGTTCACGTTGCTTGAGAGTGAAGATACGGCGATAGCCGGTGCCGAGCGCAGGAACTGCGGCGCCATTGACGGCAGCCTGCGGATCGCGCGGCCACGATGGGAATTCGCTTGTATCTTGGGGCACGGCGTCCGAGAAGGCGTTGACTGCCACGGCGACACCGTAGACGGTCTCGGTCGGGATCAAAGCCAGGCCGCCGCGGCCGAGCACCTCGGCCGTGCGCTCGACGGCAAGCCGATGCGGCTCGCGCGTTCCCTCGTATACCCGATAGACCGTCTGCATGTGTATGCCAGCCCCTTACGCTCTGGTGCAAGTTTGTTTACTGTGGGGCATTCTCGCACGAAACGTTCAACCTATTTGCCCAGAGCGCATGTTGGTTTGGTGAGCGGCTCTAGTAGTCGGTGAAAGTGAGGGGGTTATTGGACTGCGACGAACTTCTTTGGCCTGCCGGCGTGGCGTTCTTGGGCGGCGTAGCGCTCGATGCTGTCTATCGTTATCATCCGACGGCCGTCGACGAGTTCAACATCGAGCTTTCCGGCTTTGACCAGCGCGGTAATCCGCGGAGCGGAGACTTTGAGGTCCAGCGCTGCGTCTTTAAATGTTCGGCACGCCGCTTCCCGAGCGTCCTCGTGGTCGATTTCGACTGAAAGGGCCACGACCTCGGCCGAGCGTTCGTACCCTGCCGGAGTCAAGCCGTTGTTGAGGTCGTCGGCCAAAAACGCCATCAGTGCCTCGGTGGCATGGGCAATCGCTTCTTCGCGCGTATCGCCATCGGCAAAGGCGCCGGGAATCTGCGGGAAGCTGGCGCAGTAACCGTCGTCTTCTTTTATGAGAACGCAGTCATAGGTAAATCGCTGCCTCATTTTGCCTCCAACTACCATCCAGCTTGGCGACGAATACTTGCCCACGTGCCCTTCTTTGGTCGGTCACCACCAGAGCCGTTCACGGTGACAACACGGTCACCAGAAACATACTTAGCATGACTACCGACTTGCGCGACCTTCACGAATCCATCGTACTTGAGTAGGGCAATGATTTCCCGAAAGGTAGGAGGTTGCATGGGCCGACCTCTTTCAGCCGTCCTAATTATAAACTACTTTATAATTATTGCTAACCAGTTAATAAATATTACTGGCGCTGTTTGGGCTCGGCGACGATGGCCCGAACGATGCGGGGGCGATCGGTGAGGTCGCGGACGACGTGCACATCCGAAAGGCCCGCCTGGCGGCAGAGCTCGGCGGCGGTGTCGAGGGCGCCCTCGTAGAGCTCGCAGGCAAACAGGCCGCCGGCGCGCAGCATGTAAGGCGCCGCATTGAGCAGGCGGCGGAAGATGTCCAGGCCATCGACACCGCCCTCGAGCGCTAGGTCGGGCTCGAAGTCCTTGACCTCGTGCGGCAGTGAGCGCATGACGTCGGTCGGGATGTAGGGCGGGTTGGAGACGAGCACGTCGAAAGCGCCCCACTCCTCGCGAGGGATAGAACTCACCAGGTTCGTGAGGCTGAAGGCGACCTCATCTGCCGTGAGGCCGAGCGCGTCGCGGTTTTTGGTGGCCAGATCGATAGCGCGCGGCTCGATATCGGTAGCGGTGCAGGTAACGTGGCCGCGGCGCTCCCAGGCAAGGGAGAGCGAAATGCAGCCCGTGCCGCAGCCGACCTCGAGAACGCGGGCAGTGCAGGGCCCGGCTGGGGCAGGCGCAGCGGTATCCTGAGCTAAAGCCGTCTCCTGGTCGGCACCCTCGATGGCGACGCCGTATTCGTCGAGCTCGGACTCGGCGGCTTCCGCGGCTTCGGCTTCTGCTGCCTGCGCGGCGGCTTGTTCGGCCTCGCGATCGGCCAGTTCCTCGGCATAGGCACGGCTGCCCAGTACGTCGC
>DXZZ01000032.1:0-16821 GCA_019419425.1 Collinsella sp.
CCGCAAGCTTTCATGATCGAACAGGGAGACTTGGGGTCCACAACCTTACGCGCAGACGAAACCGGATCTTTATGCGAGCGCTTGGAGCGAGTCTGAGATGCCTTATCCTCGCTCCGACGAGAACTGGGGCGCTTGGCCTTAGCCTTGCCCTTGGCCGACTTGCCCTTCGCATCCTGAGACGACTTGGATTTCTTAGAAGTTTTTTTCTCCTCCGACCCCTCAGCTGCCTCGATCAAAGCACGACGAGCCTTACGCTCCGCACGAGATTCTGCCATCAATAACTCCACTAATTCATGAATTAAAGCTGCAAGTATTGTACCGTGCCAAGCCAGCAGACGATATACAAGCGGTTTATTCGTGTCAGTGATAAGCCCAACGACGGTTGCCCGCCGCGTGAGGGGTGTGGGGGTTAAGTTTATCGCGAGTTCCGCACGAACAGGAGGCCACTTAATGTGGCCTCCGTCGTGAGCAGGACTGTAGAGCAGGAAACTTAACCCCCACACCCCTCACGCGGCGGGCAAACTCGCCTTGTGCTCTATCACGCTAAAGTGTATGATTCTGAACGTTACATGACTCACTTTACTTAACTAAAGTGCCATCAAGGGGGAATACCATGAACACCGATATGTCTCGTCGTCAGTTTGTTGGTCTAGCCGGCTCGCTCGCCGCGGTGCTTGGCCTTGGTCTTGTCGGTTGCGGCGGTGGTGCTGGCAAGGGCTCCGCTGCTGGCTCTGCCGCGGCCAAGGATGTGAAGGGCGCCGCGGAGTCCAAGAAGCTCGTGGTGGGCTTTGATAAGTCCTATCCTCCGTACGGCTTTGTGGGCGACGATGGCGAGTACACCGGCTTTGATCTCGATCTGGCCAAGGCTGTTGCCGATAAGCAGGGCTGGGAGGTCAAATACGAGGCCATCGACTGGGACGCCAAGGATACGCTGCTCAACTCCGGCGCCATCAACTGCATCTGGAACGGCTTTACCATGGAGGGCCGTGAGGACGGCTACACGTTCTCCGAGCCGTACATGCTCAACGAGCAAGTGCTCGTGGTCAAGAAGGACGCGGGTATCAAGAGCTGGGACGATCTCGCTGGCAAGACCGTGATCACTCAGACCGATTCCGCTGCGCAGGATGTGCTCGAGGGCGACCAGAAGGATCTGGCCGCGACGTTTGCCACGCTCGATACCATCGGCGAGTACAACACGGCCTTTATGCAGCTCGAGAGCGGCGCGGTCGATGCCGTGGCTTGCGACCTTTCGATTGCCCAGTATCAGCTTGCCGCCAAGCCCGATGCCTATACGCAGCTCGACAAGCCGCTGTCCAGCGAGCACTACGCCGTCGGCTTTAAGAAGGGCGACACCAAGTCCGCCGATGCCGTGACCGAGTCGCTCAAGGCGCTCTACGAGGACGGCACGGTCAAGGACCTGTGCGATAAGTATGCAGAATACGGTCTTTCCTTCGACAATTGGGTGCTCAAATAGCGGCTTTCCCAGGCACCCGATTTTGCCGTTCAAACCGTCGCTTGCGTACATTTAGTACGCGGCGCTCCTCTTTCACGGCAAACTCGGGCACCTGGAAAACCAGCTTTAGCATTGGGTTCGCTGTTCCGTTGCTGTGAAAGAGAGCTTAGGTTGTCTATTCAGGTCATGATGCAAATGCTTGGCCAGGGCTTCTTGGTCAGTTTGCAGTTGTTTGTGCTGACGCTGCTGGGGTCGATTCCGCTGGGAATCCCCGTGGCGTTTATGCGCATGAGCAAAATTGCGCCGCTCCGCTGGATTGCGCGCATCTACATTTCGGTCATGCGCGGTACGCCGCTCATGCTGCAGATGTTTGCCATCTACTTTGCCCCGTACTACGTGTTCGGCATTTCGCTCACGCCCGATTCCAAGTGGACGGCGTGCGTCGTGGCGTTCATCATCAACTATGCCGGTTACTTTGCCGAGATCTATCGCTCGGGTCTGCAGTCCATTCCGCGTGGTCAATACGAGGCAGCCGAGGTGCTGGGCTACTCGCGCGTGCAGACGTTTCTGTATATCGTGATGCCGCAGGTCGCCAAGCGTATTCTGCCGGCGATGGGCAATGAGATCATCACGCTGGTCAAGGACACGTCGCTGGCGTTTGCCATTGGCGTGGGTGAGATGTTCTCGACGGCCAAGGCGCTGGTCGCCTCGCAGGTGAGCATGGTGCCGTTTGCGATCGCGGCGCTGATTTACTGGGTCTTTAACTTTGTGGTTGAGATGCTGCTGGGTGCCGCCGAAAAGAAGCTGGACTATTATCATGACTAACTCAGTGATGAAAATCGAAAGCGCGCGCAAGGCGTTTGGCGGCAATGAGGTGCTCAAGGATATCTCACTCGAGGTAAAGCGTGGCGAGGTCGTGGCGATTATCGGGCCTTCGGGTGGCGGTAAGTCCACGCTGCTGCGGTGTGCCACGCTGCTCGAGACACTCGACGGAGGCTCGCTCTCGTTTGGCGACCTTGCCGTTGCGACGGATGCGGGTTCGGGCGCGGTCTATGCGAAGGGCGATGTGCCCAAGCAGGCGCGCTCGCGATTCGGCCTGGTGTTCCAAAATTACAACCTGTTCCCGCACTATACGGTGATGAAAAACATCACCGATGCTCCGATTCGCGTGCTCAAGCGCCCGCGTGAGCAGGCGGAGGCGCGTGCGCATGAGTTGATCGCGCAGATGGGGCTTACGGGCAACGAGAACAAGGTGCCGTGTGAGCTTTCGGGCGGTCAGCAGCAGCGCGTGAGTATTGCCCGCGCCCTGGCACTCGATCCGGAAATCTTATTCTTTGACGAGCCGACTTCGGCGCTCGATCCCGAGCTGACGGCCGAGGTGCTGCGTGTCATTAAGGACCTGGCGGCGCAGAATATGACGATGGTAATCGTGACCCACGCAATGCAGTTTGCGCGCGATGTTGCCGACCGCGTGGTCTTTATGGACGGCGGTCGCATTGTCGAGGAGGGACCTGCCGAGCAGGTTATCGACCATCCGCGCGAGCAGCGCACGCGTGAGTTCTTGAGCCGTATCGAGGGATAGACTCAGGTATTTACTCAACTATTAATTGAGGCAATTGAGGCGAAGCCGCCACAGGTCTTACGGTCTGTGGCGGCTTTTTGTTTACATCGACGGGGTTCAATAATTGCCCCACAAGCTTATCTCTTCCTCTCGCCGCCTGTATTCATACGTGTGCCGAAAGGTATGCATGGACAGCCGTCCGTGAGGGTAGGGTGGTGGCATAGGACATTTGGAGGGTGAGTCGGCTCGGCTGCCGACCATGCTGCTCCCGGGATGGCACCGACCGCGAACTCTCCCCGTTGGCGTCGCGCATTGCGCGCGGCCCTGCAAGGAGGTCATCATGGGTGCTCCCAAGACCGGTAACGTAAGGAACGTGGTGCTCGTAGGCCAAGGCGGGGTGGGCAAGACTTCACTCGCCGAAGCCATGCTCCACCTTTCCGGCAAGACCGCCCGCCTGGGCGGCCACGACGGCACCAAGCCCACGCTCGACTATGACCCCGAAGAGGTCAAGCGTGCATTTTCCATCTCGACGACCATTGCGCCGATCGACTGGAAGGGCGCACGCATCAATGTGCTCGATGCCCCGTGCTACCCCGATTTTATCGGCGACGCTTTTGCTGCGATGAGCGTCTGCGAGACGGCCCTGTTTGTGGTCGACGCCGAGGCCGGCCCGCAGCCCACGACGGTTAAGCTCTGGTATGCCGCCGAGGACCTGCGTCTGGCGCGTGCGGTGTTCGTAAACCGCCTGTCGCGCTCCGAGGCCAGCTTTGCGACCACAATGGACCTGCTGCAGGAGCGCTTTGGTACGCGACTGGGCGCCGTGACTCTTCCCTGGGGCGAGGGCGAGGACTTTGACGGCATCATCGACCTGGTGCGCATGAAGGCGCGCCACTGCAACGGCGCCGAGGCCGTTGAGTCGGAGATTCCCGAGGAGTATCGTGCCCAGGCCGAGGAGGCCCATGACCATCTGTGCGAGCTGGTGGCCGAGGCCGACGACGAGCTGATGATGAAATACTTGGAAGGTGAGGAGACGCTGACGCAGGAGGAGCTTGAAGGCCTGCTGTTTAAGGCGATCGCCGAGCGCATCTTTGTGCCGGTCTTTGCGGGCGATTGCATTAAGGAGCAGGGCGTCAACTCGCTGATGGACGACATCGCCACGTACTTCCCGGCGCCGACCGACTACGGCGAGATGCCGCTCATCGACGGTGATTCGCTTAAGATTTCGAGTGACGATGACCGTCCGGTGGCGTTTGTGTTTAAGACGCTGGCCGATCCGCAGCAGGGCCGCATCAGCTTTATCAAGGTGCTGACGGGCACGCTTGAGCCGGGTCTTGAGTTGGTCAACGCGCGTACCCGCAAGAGCGATCGTTTGGCTCACTTGTATGTGATGTGCGGCCGCGATATGACCGAGGTTGGCCATGCCTATGCCGGCGACATCATCGTGGCGCCCAAGCTGGCTGCCGAGACGGGCGATACGCTCTCGATTACCGGCAAGGTCGAGGCTGCGGCGTTTAAGTTCCCCAACTCGCAGTACCGCATCGCCATCGAAGCCGAGAACCGCGGCGACGAAGAGAAGCTCTACACGTTTATCGAGAAGGCCTGCAAGGCAGACCCGACCATGAGCATCGACCGCGACGAGGAGACTGGTCAGACCATTATCTCCGCCGTTGGTGAGGCACAGGTTTCGGTACTGCTCAACCGTCTGGAGGACCGCACCAAGGTCGCCGCCAAGAGCGTGCCGATCCGCATTCCGTATCGCGAGACCATCCGCCGCACGGCGAGCGCTCAGGGTCGCCACAAGAAGCAGACCGGCGGCGCCGGTCAGTACGGCGACTGCTGGCTGCGCGTGGAGCCGCTCATTGGGCCCGACGGCACGAGCGATGGCTATGAGTTTGTGGACGAGGTCGTGGGCGGTCGCATTCCGCGCTCGCTGATTCCCGCCGTGGACAAGGGCGTCCAGGAGACCATGAAGGACGGCATTATCGCCGGCTATCCGCTCACGGGTATTCGCGTCGCGGTGTACGACGGCTCGTATCACAGCGTCGACTCCAACGAGATGGCGTTTCGCGCGGCGGCTCGCATCGGCCTGCGCAAGGCATGCGCCGGTGCCGATCCAGTGGTGCTGGAGCCTATCGAGGAAATCACGGTGACGATCCCCGAGAGCTACGCCGGCGCCGTGATGGGCGACATCTCGGCCTCGCGCGGTCGCGTGACGGGCATGGAGACCGATGAGCGCGGAGACACCGTGGTCATCGCTCAAGCGCCGCTGGCCGAGCTGACGGATTACTCGACGCGTCTGCGCTCCATCACGCGCGGCACGGGCGACTTTACCATGAAGCCCGCCGGCTACGAGCAGGTTCCCTATGACGTTCAGGCCAAGCTGGTCGAGCGCTATGAGGAGGGTCGCGCCAAGTAGCGTGTGATTTTGCCTGCAATGTAGGTGCTGACGAAAAGGCCGCCCTGGGTAACCGGGGCGGCCCTTTTTGATCCCCGGGGCCGCGCTAAGTAAATCGACGTAAGGCAACCACCACGATGGGGACAGCCTCCATCGTGGTGTTTTTGGCAGACGAGGCGCCTGTCGGCTTTTATTGGGACGGACTCCTTTTCATGCTGCCGTGAAAGAAAAAAAGACCTTCTTTGATAGAATATACGTATATAGACGTCTACTTGAACAAGGAGGCAATATGTTCGAGGCGGTTATCTTCGATATGGACGGGCTCATGTTCGATACTGAGCCGATTTGGGCTTCCTGCTGGCCCAAAACCGCAATTGAGTTTGAGGTTGAATGCAAAGAGGGCCTTGCGGACGCCATGCGTGGCACCAATGGATCGGAAGCGGTGTCCATTATTCGCGAGTGGTATGGCGATGAGGTCGATTCTCAAGCGTTTGTTGACCGTTTTTACGAAATAGCGCATGAAGCGCTGGCTCAGGGCGCAGAGAAGAAACTCGGATTAGATCGGCTTCTCGACTATCTTCAGGCTGAGGGAATTCCGATGGCAGTTGCTTCATCATCGAGCAGAAAAATGATCGAGGCAAATTTGATAAGGGGAGGAATACTCCCTTATTTCGATTCGATCGTCTCTGGTGTTGAGGTCGAACACGCCAAGCCTTACCCAGACGTCTTTTTGAAAGCGGCGGATGAGCTAGGAGCTTCACCGCAGAAATCCCTCGTTTTAGAGGATTCCTATAACGGGGTGCGCGCGGGATTTGCAGGAGGATTTTGCACTGTCATGGTCCCCGATCTCTCTGAGCCAACAGATGAGATGGAAAGATTGGCCACGGCAATAGTTTCGAGCCTAAACGACGTTACCGATATGCTGGCAAATGGGGCGTTGGGGTAAGCATGCCAAATGAAAGGGGCTGTCGAGTGCTTCTCGGCAGCCCCTTTTTTCGATTCGAGGCATTTAGTGCTTTGCGCGTAAATCAAAAAGGTATATAGTCGTCTATAAACAGGTACATAGACGTCTATATAAGTATCTGGAACGAAAACTCAACTCGAATTGCCGTAACCCGGTTGGAGGAATCATGGCAGTTGTAACTTCGACTGAGCTGATCCAGATTGCACGCAAGAATGGATGGCTCCTTCCCGCATATAACACGACGAACATGGAGATGACCTTAGGTATCCTGGATGGATTGCAGAGGGCCGGCATGCCGGGCATCCTCCAGATTGCCCCTACCAACGTTAAGCTTTCCGATTACGGCATGATCTCCTCTATCGTTAAACGCGCGGCGGAGGACTATATCGTTCCCACGTGTCTGCATCTTGACCACGGCAAGACGCTCGAGGATGTTCGACAGGCGGTTCAGGCCGGCTTTACCTCCGTTATGATCGACGGTGCCGCGTTGCCCTTTGAGGAGAACATTCGCTTCTCGCGCCAGGCAGTTGACTACTGCCATTGCTACGGCGTGCCCGTTGAGGCTGAGCTCGGTGCCATCAAGGGCAAAGAAGACGATCATGTTTCCGAGGCGGATCTTAAGACCGACCCCGATCAGGTTTGCGAGTTTGTGGAGCGCACGGGCTGCGACCTGTTGGCCGTGTCTATCGGCAACGTTCACGGCCTTGAGGATACGCCGCGCATCGATTTGCCGCTGCTTGAGAAGCTTGCCGAGGTGTCTCCGTGTCCCCTCGTTCTTCATGGTGGCTCGGGCATTCCCTATGAGACCATCCACGCTATGCAGCCACACAAGATGTCCAAGATCAACATCGCAAGCGACCTGCGCAAGGCCTACATCACGACGGTTGGCAAGGCGTACGAGGCAAACAACAACGAGCATAATCTCGCCAAGGTACTGATTGATACACGTAAGGCAGTTGCGGACGTTGCTTACAAGACGACGCGCGCCATCAACGGCATCGCTGAGTAGCGCGGAATTACGAACATGGATGAGGCGATAATGGGTGCGCTCTACCTTGGTGTCGATGTGGGCACGTCATCGGTGAAGCTCACGTGCATTGATGAAGGCGGAAAAGTTGTCGCGACTGCGAGCGAGGCTTACGAGTGCTCTGAGCCTCATCCCGGTTGGCGGGAAATCAATCCCGAGACATGGTGGATCGCCATTTGCTCTGCATGCTCCCTGCTTGGAGAGAAAGTTGACCTGTCTCTAATAAAAGGCGTTGGCGCTACCGGGCAGATGCACACGACGGTCTTGATCGATGCCGATGGGGTGCCAACGTGTCCCGCCATAATGTGGAACGACCAGCGCACGATTGACGCCGTCTTTACCGAGAAGCAGTGGGCGCTGTCTGCGGGCTATCCTAGGGTCGCCAGCTTTCTTTCGACTGGGGTTCCGGCGATTAACCTTGCATGGATAGCTAAGAATAATCCTGAGGGCCTTTCAAAGAGCGAAGTGTTTCTTTCGGTTTCAGATTGGATTGCTCTCAAGTTTGGCGGGCGTGCTGGTACGGACTATTGCGGGGCTTCGACAACAGGGCTCTACGATAACGAGAGGCAAGCTTGGATCGGTGAGGTCTGCGAGCATTTTGGAATCCCCGAGTCGTTGCTTCCCGTTGTCGAGCCTTCCGATGCCGTAATTGGGACCGTGGTTGAGAGAGCTTCAAGCGAGACGGGAATTCCCGCAGGTGCCATGATCGTGAGGGGAACGGGCGACAATCCTGCGGCAGCGATCTGCACGGGATGCCTTTTGGAGGGCGCCCCCACCATCTCACTTGGAACAAGCGGCGTGCTGCTGTATTCATCTGAGGGAGTTGACCTTCCGGCTGTTGGCAAGCCCGTGTTGTTCAAGTGGGGAAATACCCTTAAGACCCAAATTCAGCTGAGTATCAGATCGTGCGACGGTGCCAAGGAATGGTGGTACGGGCAGATTCTAAGCAGTGAGTCCTACGATTTGGAGGACAAGGCCGTCGAGGACCCCTTCTACGACATGAGGGATCTCATGTTCTACCCCCATCTGTCGGGAGAAAAAGTCCTGCACGGTTGCCCGTCGGTACGCGGTGCCTTTCTGGGGCTTGATCTTGACACGACTCGTTCCGAGCTCGAAAGGGCTCTGATGGAGGGCACGGCGTATGCCTTAAGGGAGCTCAAGGAGTCCGTGGACCATTCGGAAGAGTGGCGCAGCATCAGGCTCATTGGAGGAGGGGCCAAGAACGATTTTTGGGCGCAAACGCTCTCCAACGTGTTGGGGGTCGATATGGTGCGGATGGAATCCTCCGGCGCCGGTCAGGGCACGGCGCTGCTGGCCCTCTCGGCTTCTTGCGGCCAAGACTTGACGGCGGTTGCCGCAGGGGTCTGCAGAAAACTCGATTCCATTGAAAAAAACGACAGGGCCCATGAGCTCTACGACGCGCGTTTTAGCAGGTATATGCGTATATTTGAGGCACTCCAAATTATCTATGAGCTAAATAGCGCGTAGCCGTTTGTCTTGTAAAATCTACCGTTCACCGAAAGGAATGCGAGAAGGTAACTCGAAGAGCGGTCCCTTTGTAAGATATAGACAACCGTAGACAACCATGAGCGTATATGGCTGATTGAAAAGGAGGAGGGGGCGCTCAGGTAGAACGATAGAAGTAGCGAACATTAACTAAGGAGAATGAAAATGGGAGCAGTAAACGATTTCCTTATCTTCCTTGCGGAGGGCTTTACCGGCCTGTTTAATGCGGCTGGTGATCAGTTTGCCTCGTTTATTACGGGCATGATCCCAATGCTGATCTGTCTGATCCTTACGATCAAGGCAGTCATCCAGCTGATCGGCGAGGAGCGTGTCTATGGGTTCATGAAGAAGTGCACCAAGTATGCAGTTCTCCGCTATACCCTCATCCCGTTCCTTTGCACTTTCTTCCTCTGCAATCCGATGGCATACACCTTTGGTGTGTTTGTCGAGGAGGACTACAAGCCCGCATTCTACGATGCGGTCGTGTCCATGATGCACCCCATCGTTGGCCTTTTCCCGCACGCTAACTCTTCCGAGCTCTTTGTTTGGCTTGGTATCTCGGCCGGCTACGAGGCACTGGGAAAGAACTCCTCCGAGCTTGCTATCCGCTTCCTCATTGTTGGTCTAATCGTCTGCCTGATCAAGGGCATTGTCACCGAGAAGCTGTACCTCATCATGAAGAAGCGCAACGAAGCTAAGCTTGCCGCCTAGTAGTTCAGCGCAAAAGGAGAGTCTAAATCATGAGTGAATTCAAAAGCGTAAAGGCGTCCCACGGCGGCAACGGTTGGGGCGGTCCCCTCATCATTACCCCCACGGCCGAGAAGCCTTATGTTCTGAGCGTGACCCTGGGTGGCATCAGCCCGGTCGCCCTTCGCATTGCGGAGCTTACCGGCGCCGAGGCGCACGACCAGTTTAAGGACCCGATCGAGACCGATCAGGCATGCGCCGTTGTCATCGACTGCGCCGGCGTGGCTCGCTGCGGCACCTATCCCAAGATGGGCCTTAAGACGCTGAACATCAAGCCCGGTTCTCCGTCTGGTCCTCTGGCCCAGTTCATCACCGAGGATCTCTTTGCATCTGACGTCAATCCCGATTGCATCGTCCTTGCCGATGCGGCCGATGTTCCCGCTGAGCCGGTAAAGGCCGAGAAGGCACGCGAGGAGACGACGAAGGAAAACGTCCACGCCAAGATCGCTGAGGGACGTGCCGAGCTCGCATCCAAGGAGTCTAACGGCTTCATGGACGTTGTCTCCAAGATCGGCACCGGTGTCGGCCGCGTTATCAGCATCATCTACCAGGCTGCGCGCGATACCGTGAACGATGTTATCCGCAACATCATCCCCTTTATGGCGTTTGTCTCAGTGTTGATCGGCATTATTAACTACACGGGTTTCGCGAACGTTCTCGCCGGCGTTCTCACTCCGCTTGCGGGCTCGCTGCCCGGTATGCTGGCAATTGGCATGTTCTGCTCAATCCCGTTCCTTTCGCCTTTGATCTGCCCGGGCGCAATCATCGCTTCTGTGCTTTCTGTCCTTGTTGGCAACCAAATCGCCAACGGCACGATTCCCGCCAACTTTGCCCTTCCCGGCTTCTTTGCCGTCAACTGCCAGGTTGGTTCCGACTTTGCTCCCGTTGGCATGACTCTCATGGAGGCAAAGCCCGAGACGATCGAAATCGGTTACCCTGCATTCCTGTTTGGCAAGCTGATTACCACCCCGATTCAGATTATTCTTGCCTACGTACTGTCCTTTGGCCTGTAAACTGAAGCTTTAAGAGGGAAAGACCCACTATGCTCAACGCGCTCATTACAATAGCCTTCTTTATTCTCGTGTGGATTGCAGGAACATTCACCCAGTATCGCTACTGGAAGAGGGTGCGCATTCTTATCCATGAGCGCGCTCGCGATCATGAGGGATACTTGGGCACGGGTATGTGCAAGGTGAGTTTTAGCCGAAAGGCGTTTGTGATGATTCTGACTGATCATGATGGCGTGATTAACGGTTGCTATGAGCTCAAAGGGCTTTCCCTCAAACCAGAGTTTTCGGAGATGAGCGAGATACTGGGGCTGAATATCGAGACCGCCCTAGACCATCTGGCCAACGAAAGCTATCACGATGCTTTTGCCCAGGCTATTCGTGTTATCGACAGGTCAATGACTGCGCCTGCGGCGTAACGAAGATAGGAGAAATCAAATGTACAAGGTTAAGGTCACTGAGATCGGCTCGTTTGTTGAGGAACTTCTCAACGAGAAGATGGTGGTCCTGTTTGGCCCGACCGCTCCTGCAGAGTTGCGCGACATCTGCGTCGTTCACGATGGAACTCCCACGGAGGATAACGTGCTTGCTGAGGGCGGCACCATTTCCATCGGCGATCAGGTCTACACGATTAAGGAGTTTGGTGAAGCTGCGAACGAGAACATGGGAGGGCTCGGTCATCTAACCATTGCGTTCGATGACGAGCGAGAGCTGCTTCCTGGAACGGTTCTCGTGACACCAAGCGTGCTTCCCAAGCTGGAAACCGGCATCGAGATTAGCTTCAACGGCTAAATCGCTCGGTATGGCAGGCCATGTATTAGTCGGAAAGGACGTGTTCTCATGAAACGTTCCGATTTAAAACTGCCACTTTTCACGGTCAGTCCTAAGACCTATTTGCTTGCGGACGATTCAATTGCAGCGGCTCATCTTACGGATGAAATCGCAAAAGATCGAGATCATTCGATTTTTTGGACTGCTCCCGTTCCCGAGCTCTGCGCAGTTGCGAAGGATTTGAAATTTGCAATTCCCACAGCGCAGCATGCCGATCTTATCGGTGACGGAAAAGGAATGGGACTGACACCTCTTGAGTCGCTTAAGAGCGCGGGAGTTCAAGCTGTCTTTCTAAATCACACGGCACACCCCCTGACCGTTGATAAGTTGGCGGCAACGATCGATCGCGCTCGTGAGCTTGAGATTCTAACCATTGTTGCGGCCGATAGCGTGACTGAGTCCAAAGCGGTTGCGGCGATGGATCCGGACGTGATTCTTTGCGAGCCGAGCAGCCTTGTGGGAACCGGCCATACAAGCGGCGATGATTACATCGCAGAGACCATCGCTGCCGTACGGTCCATCAATCCCGACATCGTTATCATGGAGGGAGCGGGAATCAGGTGTGGAGGCGATGTTCGTCGCTTGATTGGACTTGGCGCGCAAGGCACCGGCATTTCGAGTGCCCTGGCGATTACGGATGACAGGGCAGCGTTGCTTACGGAGCTGTTTGACGCGCTGGACTAAAACCGTCTACAAAAAGGCGAACCCACGGGTTCGCCTTTTTGCGTTTTGGAATTATATTTGGCGTAATGCCGCCGCTCTCAAGAGCTTTAATGGCGACGCTGAAAAACGGTGCCAAGCTGGAACCTGCTGGATTTAAGCCATACGCGCGCATATTCAATTGCAGAGTCATTGTCCAAGTAGACTGTTTGAAGCTGCTGAAGAAGCGGGGACTGCGTAGAGAGACCGAGCGCATCCGCGCGTTGGGTGTCCGCGAGCTTTGCCACAAAGGAGGTCTTTGAGTATTCGATCTGGTGGCCTGAGAGCCGCTCGATTATTGCAAAGAGACCTTCGTTAACAAAGTCGGCTGTTTCAATACCTGGGACAAGCGCCATATTGATGTTGTTTTCGATGAACATCACAGGTTCACCCTCAACGCTGCGCACTCGTTCGAGATGAAGGTAGTCAGAACCTTCGACAATACCGAGATGTCTGGAAATATCTTCGTCCGACTTACGAATTTCGCAATCGAGAATGTTTGTT
Source organism: Collinsella sp. (assembly GCA_019419425.1). Lineage (GTDB taxonomy): Bacteria > Actinomycetota > Coriobacteriia > Coriobacteriales > Coriobacteriaceae > Collinsella. The sequence goes on from DXZZ01000032.1 coordinate 12,695, forward strand.
TCGAAAGAAAGGCCTTGCTCGATTAGAGATTCGGAGAAAGAGATAAGACCCTCTGTAAGGGGGAAAGAGATGTCTTTTGACTTAACGTAAGTTCCCTTTCCCTGAATTTGCTCAAGCAGGCCCTCATCAACAAGCTTGGAAATGGCCTTTTTGATGCTGCCGCGGCTGACGCCGAGCGTACTCATGAGCTCGACTTCCGACGGGATTTTGGATGCTTGCTCCCAAGCTCCTGAGGCGATGTTCTCGCGCAGATAGTCGACCACCTGCATATAGATGGGGGTGGGACAATCCTTTTTAATATGTGAATTGTTGACGCGATTGGTCACAGTTTCTCCTGATTACTTTGAAGCAAAATTACCTTCATTTTACGTTGTTTTGCTTCGATTAACTTATCGAGATTGTGATTGCAAAGAATAAATCACGTATTTAATGTAGGGCTTCTGCTGCTTTGGCTGCCTGTCTGGCGTTTGCCTTCTACTCTTATCGACAATACGGGTATCTTGGAGAGATGGCCCCATGTCACTGAAATGCGCCGTAGGAGGCAAGAATTAGCCTCCCGTGCGCGTCGGTGACAAACGATGCGGGCGTGGCCCCGGTTGAACCTACTCTCCGGCGGCCTGGTTGCGGCCGGTGGCGTAGTCGATCTGCACATGCGGCTGCAGGTTGTAGCAGTATACGTGGAAGCACAGCGTCTTGCCGTGGTCCTCGACCGATTGCGCCTCAAGGCGCACGCCGCGGCAGACAAGTTCCTCTTCGTTATACATAGGCGTGACGCGGTAGAGCACGTGGTTGCCCGTTTCGCGGATGTAGTCGAGAATCTGCTCCTCAAACGGTAGCATGCCCGTCTCGTTGAGATAGCGCGTGCCGGTGAGGAGATCCTTGCGATTGGCGTTTTCGCCGCAGAGCGACCAGGCGATGAGGTGGCAGCGGTTGTAGAGGCTCTGGCCCGGAATAAAGTCGTAGCGCTGCTGATGCCATCCGGCGGGATGGATGCGCGAGATACCGCCGCGCTTGCCTTGACCGAGCGAGTCGGGGCCCACGCAGGCGAGCGCTTTGCGAGTGCGGCCCATACTGTCGAGCTTGGAGAATTTCTTAAAGCAGCCCTCTTCTGCAGCGCGTTCGTATTCATCGAGTGTGAATGACGGCATGCCGAGCGGGTGCGTGCTGTCGGCGCGAAGGGCGACGTAGGGATTGCCGGCGTAGTCTGGAATGCTGCTGAGATATACGCCGCGGGCGCGGTTGAGATCTGGGTTTTCCACTTCGTCGATGGGGGTGGCGGCACTGTCCGCGGAGGCAACGTTGCCGTTGGTGTTGGTCGCGGTGGATTCGGAGCCATCGCCGGAGTCCTCGGAGCTTGCTGTTCCCGATTCGAGCCGGGCAACCAGGTCTGCCTCGTCGTCGGTGCGGCTGGGACTCTCGTTTTGTTTTTCGGCCAGAGCCGTCGCCTGCTCATCGCTTTGCGGCGACAACAACTTGGGCGCTCCGTCGAGCGACCCTGTGAACAACGCAAACCCCAGCACCACGGCGGTGCCGATGGAAAGTACTTGCTTGTAGGCGGACTTGCGCGACATTGCGGCTCCTGGATGGACGGTTGGGAATCTACCAGTCTAGCAGGAGCCGGCAGGGGCCGTTCTGTCGAACAAATACTCAAGATTTGGGATAGACGTTACTGATTCATTTGCCTCATATGGAGCTGCGGCGGTTGTGTACATGGAATCAGTCGGCGTTTCTCCAGATAAAACCTGCCAAAATAAGCCTGTCCCTTTTTGGTAGGTTAATCGTGAGCTATTTCACCGCAACTTAGGGCACGGTTAGGATGTGTGCACTTTAAAAAGAAGAACCCATGATTAGAGAGGTCGCGCTCGTCTCTCTAAATGTCTCTATAAAGAGAAAGTCAGTTAAAGAGATAACATTGGGCAATCTAACAGTGAATTCGATACATCTCTCTAAATGTCTCTCTAAAATAAGGTGCTTATCTCTCTAAAGTTAGAGAGATATACTATACTTTAGAGAGATAAATCTATCGTTTTAGAGAGGCGGAATGTCAATGCTGTTGGATGAACCTCTTGGCCTTATCGTTGAGCGCCTTCGCAGGCGGGGGACTGATGACGCATCGGTAGAAGTTAAAGCCTGCACGAATAAATTGAGCGCAGACGTATGGGAGACAGTGAGCGCTTTTGCGAACACTGCGGGTGGACTCATTATTTTGGGTCTGAACGAAGCCGAAGGATTTGTTCCTTCGGCTAACTTTGCTATCGACAGGGTGCGCGATCAGTTTGTTTCGGGTATCGGAGACGGAGGCTCAGCGGCAGTGGTGACCCATGCGCCGCGGTACGAGCTTGATCGAGGCGAGGTCGACGGACTCCAGGTGCTTCTGGTGCGCATCTTTGAACTTGAGCTTAAAGCGAAGCCTTGCTATATCGGCGCGCGCGGCGTGCAGAACGGTAGCTACAAGCGCGTGGATGATAAAGATATCAAGATGTCGCCCGCTGAGCTATATGAGCTGCAGAGTGCGTTGCTTCCGAGCGATGCAGATGGCACGGTGGTTTCGGAGGCAACGGTCGAGGATTTAGATCCAGATGTCGTGCGGTCTATTATCGCAAATCGCCGGCTGCAGACCCCGCGCGTTTTGCGCAGGGCCGATACGCTGGAAAAGCAGCTGGTCAGACTCAATATCACTACAAAGGATGGCGCCGTGAAGCTCGCGGGGCTTCTGTCGGCGGGAATTTACCCCCAGCAGTTCTATCCCAAACTGATGATCGATGTCGCCGTTCATTCCGATGTGGAAAAATCTGCACCCGGGCAACCCCGGTTTATTGACCGCCAGTTGTGCGATGGCCCGATTCCGGCTTGCATCGAAGATGCCCTTGCCGCGATTGGACGAAACTTGCGCAAAGCGGCGATAGTGCAAGGCGCTGGCAGAAGGGAGGATTGGGAAGTTCCCCAGGAGGTTTTGCGCGAGGCCTTGGCAAATGCCTGCATCCATCGAGAATATTCGCCCATGTTTGTGGGGCAGGCCGTGAGTGTCGATATCTATCCAGACAGAATAGAGATCAAAAACCCTGGCGGGCTTTGGGGCGGAAAGACGGTGGACAATCTTGCAGACGGGGAATCGCGCTGCCGAAACCCAAAGCTCATGAGCCTAATGGGGGCGACGCCGTTGGAGCATGCCGAGGGGGCCGTTGCGGAAAGCCAAGGATCTGGTATCCCGGCTATGATTCGCGAGATGGAGTCTCGTTCGCTTGGCAGGCCGAAATTTATCGTTAAGGCCGATTCGTTTACGGTGCTGCTTTCCCGGCACGGGGCGGAGCTTGCTGAAAACCGCACGTGGATTCAGAGCCATGTGGGCGCCGAGCTGACGGATCACGAGGAAACATTGCTCATGTTTATGCGGGAGCATGGGTGCGTATGCGATGTTCAAAAAATACGAGAGGCCCTGAAGTGGGATTCGGATGACATTCGCTTGATCTGCGGGGACCTTGTGGATAAACATGTCCTGTCAAAATGCGGCAAAGACACGTTTGAAATTATCGATATGAACAGAGAATCGTCAGCTTCGACGGCGGATAGGATCCTGGAGGCTCTCAGCGCCGAAGTGGATATGACGGCGCGAGAAATAGCGGTTGCATCGGGGGTCAGAATTTCGTCTGTCCGTTACCATTTGCCAAAAATGGCGGATAAAGGACTCATCGAAGTAATGGGTTCATCGACGAGCCGTAACCGCCGATATCGGAAGAAGTAGATGCAGCCGGGCCGCCCCTCTAGTGTCTCTTGAAGTTAGATGGGCACTAGAGGGGCGACTGCCTCGCGATATTTCCCCAGATAAAACCCGCCAAAATAAACCTGTTCCTTTTTGGCAGGTTACTGATTCATGTTGCCGTGGATGTAGGGGGTGACCTCGGGGGAGATATGGTCGCAGCCCAACTCGCGCAGCGCGGACTCGATAGCGGCAGGCAGCGGGGTCTTGCCCTTGTCGTCGACGGCGGTACCGCCGAGGGCAGCAATCTTTGCGACATCTGCCGGCGCGGCCTCGATATGCATGCAGCCGCCGACGAGGCGTGTGCGGACCTGTGCCAGGTCAAGATCGTGCAGGTAATCCTCGCAGGCGCGGATTAAATCAACCTTCT
>DXZZ01000033.1:0-16764 GCA_019419425.1 Collinsella sp.
CGCAACCTGGGCGGCGCGGCAGAAGTCGCCGCTGCCGTAGGCGCCGTCGCCACCGCAGCTGACGTGCTTACCGAGAACTTCGCTAACGCAAAGGCCATGGCAGAGACCTGTGGCGTGCCGATCCCCCGTGCGAAAAAGTGGATCATCGCGCTTGTGGCGCTGCCCCTCGCAATCGTGTGCGGTGCCTATATCCCGCAGCTGGCACAGGGAAACATCGAGATGCAAGAGAACGCCACGGCCGCGGCCGAGCAGATCGCCATCGCCCGCAAAGCGCTAGAGCCCGCATGCGAGTACGTGTCCGCCGATGACCCTTACGAGCGATATCAAGATTACGGCTATCACGTCCGCGGCTATCTGCACGACGGCGACTCCGATACCCAGAAGACCTATACGTACCTGGATTTCGACAACAAGGGAACGCTCAAGGAAGTGAGCTACATAGCGGAGATCGACCCCGACGCGAGCCTTGAGGACAACCTCGCCCGCATCGAGCTCGACTTGGACGAGCTTTCCTCTGCTGTCCAAACCGTAGACGTCAAGACCGTGAGTCCCGAGCTCCTGGCACCGCAAAAGCTCCCCGAAGAGTTTAGGCAGACTTTTTTGAACGGTTCGCTCTACGAGAGAATCTCTATCAGGACGAGTGACGACCCCGTCAAAACGTATTACTCGTTTGACACGGAGCCCGAGGACGAGTTTGACGAGTGCACCCATCCAAGTATCCGCATCACGCTGATGGGCAAAACAAACTAAAAGGCGCGGGAAGGGCCACCCCCTTCCCGCGCCTTTTCATCCATGTGACAAAGGGACAGTCCCTTTGTCACATTATTCGGAGCGTAGGGCTTCCACAGGGTCTTTCTTGGATGCGCTGCGAGCCGGCAGCAGGCCGGCAACGACCGTCAGCAGCACCGAAATTACAATGAGCATCAGCGCGTCTTGAACGGGCAGGCTCATCAGGTTGGGCACCTGCTTGGCCGCAAGCGCCCAGGCATTAACCGGAAAGCTCACGGCCACCACGACGACAATGGCAAAGACGCCGGCAATGAGGCCTTCGATAAAGGTCTCAGCGTTGAACACGTTTGCCACGTTGCGCTTTGACGCGCCGATCGCGCGCAGGATGCCAATCTCCTTTTTGCGCTCCAGCACGCTGATGTAGGTGATGATGCCGATCATGATGGAGCTCACCACCAAACTGATACTCACGAATGCGATGAGCACCAAGCTGATAGTATTCACGATGTCGGTCACCGAGCCCATGATGATGCCCATGTAGTCGGTATACGAGATTGCCTGCTCATCGTGACCAGCGGCTTTGACCTGCTTGTTGTACGCATCGATATAATCGAGCACGCGCTCCTTGGCCTCAAAGTCGCGCGGGAAAATCTTGACCGAAATGGGGTCCGCCTCGTCCGCATAGCCCAACGTGGTCAGATTGTTGTCGTAGGTGAGCTTCGACGCCTTGGCATAGCTCATCATGAGCGAACTCAGGTCCTCAGCGTCCATGTTAAAGTGGATAGCGCGAGCAAAGGCGTTTGCATCAACGCGCATGGCGCTCGCCAAGTTGGCAAAACTCGAAGACATCTGCGTCGCCATTTGGTCCATGAGCCCTGCCGCACCCGCCTTGAGCTGGGTTGATACCGTCGTCGCAATCTGCTCGCTGACCGCCTTCATCACCTGATCCATAGACTGCTGCAAATACGGAGCCAGCTGCTTTTGCACATAGTCGCCCATCACCTGCTGCAGACGCTCGGCCAGGGCATCGCCGCCGAGTGCCCTGAGCTGAGCCAGGTATTGCTGGGCGTCGGCATCATGCTCAAGATACGTCGAGAATGCGGCAGCAAGCTTTGACTCGTCCTTAAGGTCTTCGGGCGACAGCGCCTTAAACTGATCGGACTGCATAAAGCCCTCAAACAGCTGATTGGCAAGCGTTCCCACCTGCTGCATTTGCTCGGGCGTGAGCTCCAGACCGTCAAAGATGCCCAAGAAATCCGGAGCCGGCGCCTTGGCCATGATGTCACTAAAGTCGATGTCTCGCCCAACACCCGAAAGGTCAATATCCAGCCCGGACAAATCAAGGCTAGAAAGGTCCATGCCGCCGGCCGCACCCGAGAGCGCAGATGCATCGAACGAGAACGCGCTCTTCAGCGCCGCCTCGTCCACACTGAACATGCTGCTCAGATCCACGCCTTGCTTGGCCTCGCTCTGCAGCTCGTCGAAGGTTTTGCCCGTAAAGACATCCGTCTCGGGGTGGGCAAGCTGCTCCTGCACAATCTGCGAATCGGCGGCGCGCTTCATAAGCTGGCAAGTCAGCGCATGCGTATAGGCAATGCCCGGAGTCAATGCGCTCGCGTTGGCCGTCTCGTTGGGTCGCACCACGCCCACAATGCGCACGTCAATACCGTCGGCAACCTTGGCGGCCATAAAGTCGGCGTCGCCAGACATGTCGGTCCATATGCCGGTCTCTTCGTTTTTGCGATAGGCATCGGCCGGCGACAACACCTTAAATGTCGTGGACAGCGCATCGTCATAGGTAAAGTCGGTGCCGGTCTCGGGCGTCTCGACCTTGCCGTCGGCCGTCATGGCGCTGTTGACCAGGTCGTTGAGCTCATCGATATCCAGCGCGCCGATGCTATAGAGCGTATAGTCGCCCACCGTGCCGCGGTCCGAAAGCACCATCACGGCTTCGTTGGCGGACGTGGGCCAATGGCCGGCAACGACATCGTATTGGCTGTCGAGCAGGCTCTGGTCGTCAATCATCTCGTTAAAGACCGAGGTCCCCATGGAATCCATGCTCACCGTTGCCGCCGAGCTTGCGCCTCCGCTCATGGCCTCGGTCATAGCGTTGGGAACAAGCCGAACGGGCCTCTCGTCGCCCTTGCTCAAACGATAGACAACCGGCGTCACGCCGTAGCCGTACTGGATAGCGTTGACCTCTTTGTCGATACCGTCACCGCCGCCGTCAAGCCATGCCTTAAAGCTCGTCATATCGTTAGATTTAACGCTTGCGAACATATCCTTTACGGCCGTGACCACGGGAATCTTATCCGTTCCCTTAGCCTTGCCACCGGTAGCGTCATCGGACGAGGCCTCGCCCTTGGATACCTCCTCATCGGTAGCCCCCTGTCCGCCCATCATGGACGACAGGTCGTAATCTTGTTTGGAAATCGTAAGCGGGTAGCTTGAGAGCGTGTCCTCCTCGACCTTTTTGATGTAGCCGTTTACGCCGTTGGAGAGCGCCAGAATCGCTGCGATACCAATAATGCCAATCGAACCTGCGAAGGCAGTCATGGCCGTACGGCCCTTCTTGGTCATGAGGTTTCGGGCAGAAAGCCCCAGCGCCGTCACAAAGCTCATCGAGGTTTTGCGCGTGGGCTTGGCCTCGCGACGCGCGGCCTCGGTAGCATCAAAGGGATCTGAATCGTCGGTGATCTTGCCGTCCGCCAGGGTGACAATGCGCGTGGCGTACCTGTATGCCAACTCGGGATTGTGCGTGACCATGATGACCAAACGATCGCGCGCAACATCCTTGAGCAAATCCATGACCTGTACGGATGTCGTTGAGTCCAAGGCGCCGGTCGGCTCGTCAGCCAGCACAATCTCGGGATCGTTGATCAGGGCGCGGGCAATAGCCACGCGCTGCATCTGGCCACCCGATAGCTGGCTCGGGCGCTTGTTAACGTGCTTGCCCAGGCCAACTGCCTCAAGCGCCTTGCGCGCACGCTGGCGGCGCTCAGCACGCCCCACGCCCGTGAGCGTAAGCGCCAGCTCCACGTTTTCCAAAATGGTCTGATGCGGAATGAGGTTATAGCTCTGGAACACAAAGCCGATGCGATTGTTACGATAGGCGTCCCAATCGCGGTCGCTGAAGTCCTTGGTCGAGATGCCATCGATCAGCAGATCGCCAGAATCGAAATGGTCGAGTCCACCAATGACGTTGAGCATCGTAGTTTTACCCGAACCCGAGGGACCCAGGATGGCTACAAACTCGTTATCGCGAAAAGACAGGCTTACGCTGTCGAGCGCTACCTGCGTAAACGACTGCGTAACGTACCTTTTGCAAATATCTCTGAGATCCAGCATGGACGGCAACCTCTCCCCCGCCGTTCGCATCCAACGCGTTTGACCTACTCTATCAGCTTTTTTGCCGGTACCAGCAAGGAATGTAACGAACAAAAATGTAACGAACAAAAAACGGGACGGCACGCCGCATGGCGCACCATCCCGCACATAACATCGAAGGTGTGACAAAGGGACTGCCCCTTTGTCACACCTTTGTCGCATTCGAACCTACTGCTCGCTCTTAGCAAGCGCCTGATCGATCAGCTTGTTGAGCGCCTCGCGCTGCTCAGCGGAGTTGATGCCGCCCATGATCGGCTCTCCCACAATGTTACCGTTCTGGTCGATCACGTAGGTGGTCGGGAACGAGTACAGGTTGGAGGTGAACTTTCCGGCCTCGCTGTCCGACTTAAACCAGATGTTTTTATACGTCACGCCCTTCTTGGAAAGCACGTCCTTGGCATCGGCCACCTCGTCTTTTTTGCCGTCGAGCGTAAAGGAATTAACGCCCACGACCTGGCCGCCCTTCTCGGCAAGCTCCTTGTTGAGCTTCTCCAGATCGCCCAGCTCTCCCACGCACGGCTTGCAGGTGGTAAACCAGAAGTTCATGACGGTGACCTTGTTCTTGGAGAACAGCTCGTCGCTGTTTACATCGTTGCCGTCCAAGTCCTTGCCCTTAAAGCTGAGGAACTTCGTCTCCCCGCTCTCGCCGTTGGTCATGCCTGCGGTCGAGGCATCGACGCTCTCCCCCTCGCCGGGCGTGCTGCCACATCCGGGGAACTCCTTCTCCAAGCTCTCGAGCTTGCCCTCGATCTCCTTGATCTGCTGTGCACCGACCTTGAGTGTCTTAAGCTCATCCGCCGTGAACTCATCCTTGGCGCCGTCGATGGTCTTGAGCAGGAAATCGCCGTAATTGCTGCCGTCCTCAATCATTGCCGAGTCTTTATTTGCCGCATTGAATACCTTTTCCCACAGCGCGTTATCACTCGAAAAGATCTCGTTCTCCTTCTGCATGAGCTTCGCATACAGCTCGGCGGCCTCGTCGGCATTGGCCGGCTTCTGCGCAGTGAGTTCTGCGATCTTAGGATCGGAGCTCGCAGATTCGCTCACATTGCCACCGGGCGCCGAACATGCCACAAGGCACAAGGCCAATACCGGCACCATAAACAGGGCCGCAATCTTAGAAAGCTTCATAGTCATTCCTCCGTTTTGTCGAAGCTTGTTTACTTTTTATCGGCGGTCAAGGGAAGTTTTTCCGCCGACACATCCAGGCCATAGCGATAGCTGATGGCATCGACAGGACAGGCCCCGATGCACTTTCCGCACCGGATGCATTCGGCATGATTGGGCGCGCGGACCACATCAACGTCCATCTGACAAACCTTTGAGCACTTGCCGCACGAGACGCATTTGCACGCGTCAACCTGAATCCCCAGCAAGGACACCCTATTCATGAGCGCATAGAATGCGCCGAGTGGACAAATCCATTTGCAGAAGGGGCGGTAGAACAAAACGTTCAGCACTACCACGGCAATGAGAACGGCAAGTTTCCAAGTAAAGAGATGTCCCAACGCAGATCGAATGCCGGCATTGGCAATGGCCAGCGGAATGGCGCCCTCGAGCACACCCTGCGGACAGATGTACTTACAAAAGAATGGGTCGCCCATGCCCACGTCGTTAACCACCAAGACGGGCAGCAGCACCACGGCAAACAGCAGCACGACGTACTTGATGTACGTGAGCGGCTTGAGCTTTTTCGTGGAGAACTTTTTGCCGGGAATCTTATGAAGCAGCTCCTGCAGCCAGCCAAACGGGCACAGAAAGCCGCACACAAAGCGTCCCAGCAGCACGCCGAGCAAAATGAGCGTACCGGTAACATAGTAAGAAAAGTTGAACTTGGATGAACCTACCACCGACTGGAACGACCCGATGGGGCACGCACCCGATGCCGCGGGGCACGAATAGCAATTTAGCCCAGGTACGCAGACTGTTTTTCCCGCGCCCTGATAGATGCCGCCTTTGGCAAAGTTTGGCAGGTGAATATTGGTGACCAGCGTCGCCGCCGCCTGAATGAATCCGCGAAATCGGGCCAAAACATGCGACGCAGTGTTTTCTCTTTTATCCAATTCCGATACACTCCAAGCACAGCCTAATCGCTTTGGCCAGCACGGCATCCGCCTCGCCACGCATAACACCAAAGCACACCATGGTAATTCCGACGATCAACAAAGCGACCTGTACCACGGGTTTTACCGCTTTGAACAACACGACCACTCCTTTCGTTACGCGACCATTGGACCATATCGGCTATAAAATCCGTGTTAAGCGCGATATGGAATGTGCAAGGAGACTGTTATGCGTATTTTGATCGTCGAAGACGAGCGAGCACTGTGCGATGCAATCGCGCGCAGCTTGCGAAACTTGGCGTACAGCGTCGACTGCTGTCACGATGGACAGGAGGCGCTCGACCTGCTGGGCGTCGAAGTCTTTGACCTCGTGGTGCTCGACCTCAATCTCCCCCGTATCGACGGCATGACCGTGCTCAGGGAACTTAGGAAAACCGACTGCGAGACCAAGGTACTGATTCTGTCCGCACGTGGCGAAGTATCCGATAAAGTCGCCGGACTCGATGCCGGCGCCAACGATTACCTTACCAAGCCGTTTCATCTGGACGAACTTGCGGCAAGGATCCGCAGCCTTACCCTCAGGCGCTTCGCACAAAGCGACATAGTATTAACCTGCGGAAAGCTCAACTTTGACACCAAGGCGCGCATCGCTTCCGTGGACAGTGAGGCTCTATCTCTTACACGCAAGGAAACGGGAATCTTGGAATACCTGATGCTTAATCAGGGGCGACCGGTAAGCCAAGAGGAGCTTATAGAGCACGTTTGGGATAGCACCGTGAACAGCTTTAGCAACGCAACCCGCGTTCACATCTCGTCACTCCGCAAAAAGCTGCGTGGCGCATTGGGACACGACCCCATCCGCAACCGAATCGGCGAAGGCTACGTTATGGAGGACTGCGAATGAAGCGTTTGTCGCTGCAGTGGCGCATTACGCTGATGACGGCCCTGCTGATATGTTTGACCTGCGTACTTATTAATTGCCTGGTTGGCTACTCCGGCATGCGCTACATGGACTCAATCGGTACTGAAATGTCGGAGCATAGCAAGGCGGAGGCGGCCTCGCCCAACTCGTTCGACCCAACGAGCAAGGAGCTCGACGACGATCTGACCATCGTCGTGAGCGACGCCCAAGAATCGTTTGGTGCGACGAGCTGGTACATAACCGCAGCGGTGACGCTGCTCGGTGGCGTGCTGGCCTACTTTGTGAGCGGGCATGCGTTGCAGCCTCTGCGTTCCTTTGCAGCGCAAGTCGAGAGCGTGCGGCCCGACAACCTCGCCGACACAAAGATCAGCGAAGATGTGCCCTCTGAGCTTAGGCGTTGCAGCTCGTCGTTTAACGACATGATTGCCCGCCTTGACGAAGGTTTTTCTGCACAAAAACAGTTTACGGGCAATGCGGCGCACGAGCTGCGCACGCCGCTTGCGCTCATGCAAGCTCAGGTTGAGCTGTTTTGCGCCGAGCACCCCGAAGCCGACGCCGATACAGCGAGCCTGCTCGGTCTGCTGCAGGAGCAGACCGAGCGAATGACGCGCATGACAAAGACGCTGCTCGAGATGAGCGAGCTGCGCAATGTTCCCTGCAACGACGCAATCGAGCTGGCACCGATGATCGAAGAAGTTATCGCCGACCTGACGCCCCTTGCCGAACAGAAGGGTATTGCGCTTGCAAGCGAAGGCAACGCGCAAACGATCGGCAGCGACACGCTCATCTATCGACTGCTGTTCAACTTGACCGAAAACGCCATTCGCTACAGCGCGCCCAACTCGACCGTGCAAATTAGGGCCCTCGCCGAAGGCGACCGTGTACTGTTGCGCGTGCGCGACCAGGGGCCGGGCATTCCCGAGCAATACCAGGTGAGCATCTTTCAGCCCTTCTTTCGCGTCGACAAATCGCGTAGCAGGGCATACGGCGGCGTGGGGCTGGGACTTGCGCTGGTCTGGGAGATCGTCGCGCTCCACGGCGGCTCCATCGAGGTCGAAGATAGTTCCGAGAGCGGAACGACTATGCTCGTGACCCTTCCCGCTCGCGCACCCGGCTCATTAAAATAACGAACGGGACGGCACGCCGTGTGGCGCACCATCCCGCACATAACATCGAAGATGTGACAAAGGGACTGCCCCTTTGTCACATCTGCTAGTTCTCGTCGCCTACCAGCTGAGTTAGCTTACTCCCACTCAACGGTGCCGACGGGCTTCGGCGTGAGGTCGTAGCACACGCGGCAGATGCCGGGAACCTCGGCGGTGACGCGAGCGGTAATACGCTTGAGTAGCGCCCAGTCGAGCTCGGGAACCTCGGCAGTCATGACATCGACGGTGTTGATACAGCGGATGATGCAGGGCCAATCGTAGGCGCGCTTGCCCTCGCGCACACCGGTTGCGCGGAAGTCGGGCACGACGGCAAAATACTGCCAGATGGTCAGACCGGCCTTGTCGATCTCCTCGCGCACGATGGCGTCGGCTTCGCGCAGCGCCTCAAGACGGTCGCGGGTGATGGCACCAAGGCAGCGAACGCCCAGGCCGGGACCGGGGAACGGCTGGCGCTCAACCATGTTCTCGGGCAGGCCGAGCTCGCAACCCACGACGCGGACCTCGTCCTTGTACAGCAGTTTGACGGGCTCGCAGAGCTCAAACTGCAGATCCTCGGGCAGACCGCCCACGTTGTGGTGAGCCTTCACGCCGTCTTGGGACTCCAGGATGTCGGGATAGATGGTGCCCTGGGCGAGGAAGCTGACCTCATCGCCAACCTTGCGGGCCTCCTCCTCGAACACGCGAATGAACTCGGCGCCGATAATCTTACGCTTGGCCTCGGGCTCCTCGACGTCCACGAGCTTGTCCAGGAAGCGATCTGTGGCGTCAACGTAAACCAGGTTGGCATCCATCTGATTCTTGAAGACGTCGACGACCTGCTCGCTCTCGCCCTTGCGCATCAGGCCGTGGTTAACATGCACGCAAATGAGCTGCTTGCCGATGGCCTTGATGAGCAGGGCCGCGACAACCGAACTGTCGACACCACCGGAAAGAGCCAGCAGGACCTTTTTGTCGCCGATCTGCTCGCGGATTGCAGCGACCTGCTCTTCGATGAACGCCTGGGCAAGTTCGGGAGTGGTGATACGTACCATGTCGTCGGGACGCTTGTTGGGATCCATGCAGAGCTCCTTCTCGGTTCGATGGAAATGCGCCGCGCGTATGCAGACGCACCGTCATATGACCTCATTATATGCAGAACGAGATACGTTTCCCATCGCTGCGACAGAGCTTTTTGCAGGGGCGGCAGTTTTTCTATATCCCAAGGTCAGCTAGACTTCGGTAGCCACCTTGGGAGCATCGCCAATAGACTCTTCCTTTATACGTTCGGCACAATCGTAGGCGATACCCACAAATTCCAGTCCCGAGCAACAAGAGTACAATTGCTGCTAGTGTTGCCAGCTGTTGGGAGATGGAAGATGGACTGCGATGGCTACCCATGCGTTCCCATGCCGTTGATGTGCACCGCCTTTGTGCCGGGGCAGATTGACGCTGCGGTTGCAGGCATTTCCGACCCCGATTCACGCGCCATCGCCACGGCAGAAGCGCTGTACTTTCGCGGACAGGCCGCACTCGCCGCCAAGACAGCACGCCCCTATCTTGACGCCACCGACCCCGCACTGCGCTATTCCGCATGCTTTATCTGCGGATATGCCAGTCTGTCGCTCAACCGTATCGCCGATGCCCGCCGTTGCCTTGCTGGCATCCTCGATACGCCGGCCGACGAGGAATCACCCGCCGTCCACGCCACGCATATCCTGTTCGCCTCGGCCGCGAGCGTCCTGCTGCACTTGCCTTCCCCGTATTCTGCCGAAGAGTTTTATCCGCTTGCGGCGCATCTGCCCGAAGGCCTGCGCCTGTTCGCCAGCTACGTGATGGCGCATGCCCTGTACCTGCGCGGCGAATATGGCCGCAGTCTGGGCATGGCGGAAAACGCCCTGATTATGAAACAGGGAAGCTATCCCATCTCGGAACTGTTCCTGCACCTGGCAGCTTCCATGGCCTGCATGAGTCTCAAAGACGTCGACGCCGCAAGAACGCATTTCGGAGCTGCTTGGAACATTGCGCGTCCCGACGGCCTTATCGAGCTCATCGGCGAGCACCACGGCCTTTTACAGGGGCTCATCGAGGCGTGCCTAAAAACGCAATACCCCGACGACTTCGCACGCATCATCGAGATCACGTACCGCTTCAGCTACGGCTGGCGGCGCATCCACAACCCCGATTCGGGCGAGGACGTTGCCGACGATTTAACGACCACAGAGTTCACCATGGCCATGCTCGCCTGCCGCGGATGGACCAACGCTGAAATCGCACGCCATATGGGAGTATCGCCGGGCACCGTCAAAAACCGCCTATCCGGCGTATACGCAAAGCTTGGCATCGGCACACGCGCCGAGCTGGTCGCGCACATGTTGCGTTAGCGACCGGGCTGCCAAGCGCATCGAACGCGTTCCGGAACCCGGCGCTTCGCTCGATCAATTTGGACATTTTGACCCTTGAACGGCACTACCGCCACGAAGCGTCTTCTCGCAAAATTGGATTATTTCCACCGATATTTGCGGGATGGGAGCCCAAGATGCTTGATCGCCGTTCGTTACTTGTTGCTGGAGCGTCCTCGCTGGCGAGCATTATGTTGCCTCGCGTGCCGGGAAGCGAAAATGCCTTCCTGCTGCCGTTCGCGCCCACCGCGGCCTATGCCGACGAAGAAGACCCCTTCAAGGTGCTCGTTCTCTCGCGCACCATGTTTGGTGTGGTCGTGGTCGACGTCGCCAACAAGAATACGCCCATCGCAGGTGCCCAGGTCACGCTCACATCGCGCTATGCCGTAGGCAAGCAGCTCACCGCCACGACCGATGACGAAGGCACGGCCATCTTTGAGGTCGCCCCTCTTTCGGAAGGCTACGTGGACGAGGCAACGCTCCTTGACGCGTACGACTTTAACGGCGGCATCTCCATTAGCATGGCGGGCTACCGTGATGTCGAGATTCCCCTTGCGCGTATCCAGGGCGGCACCGCCATAACCGCGCCCACGCGTCCGCTTTCCGACGGCGAGCCGTACTTCCGCCAGCTCACATTCGACGAATGGGACATCCAGTACGCTGATGCCACGTTCATGGCATTGCCGAAGGACGACACGGCAAACGAGCAGCCCGATACGCACGCCTTTACCGTTCAGGCACATCTGCCACAGGGCGGGCAGGCAACATTGCATATCAATAAAGTGATGCCCGCTGCGGGCAGCTCAACCGAAACCGTCACGCAGATTGGTCAGATCAAGGCCAGCGCATCGGGCGCGGATAATCTGGCGACGTTCACACTCGAAGACAAGTTCCTCGATGCAGCGTCGAGCCTTCTGGAAGAAGGATGCAAGCTGCGCTTTGTCCTCGACTACCAGGGCAAAACCTACACGCTCTCCTCCCCCATGGCCGTTGTTACCGCGCCGGCGGCAAAGGCGGAATCCGGATCGACCACTATCGTCCCCACCACTATGGACCAAGAGATCACTCCGTTTGATTTCCCCGCATCGTTTCCCGGCATCGGTGGTAATAAGTTCACGTGCTGGATGCCCACATTTCCGATCCTCTTCGATTTCTCGTTTGCTGGATACGTGCTGTTTGGTGGAGGATACAAACCAGCCAGCTATATGAACGATTCGGGCAACCCTGATCCGGAATACTGGAAGAAATCGCCGCGCGAGTCGGGCGCCAAGCAGGCAAACCGCTACCTCGACGAGATGGAGGGGAAGTGGAATCAGTACAAGAGTATGAGTGCCGGTTCGGGCACCGATCCAAGAAACACCAAGCTCCTTCGCCACCATTGCACGCCGCTGTTCACGATGGATATCGCCACACAGCTGTACGGCTCGCTTGCCTACGATTGGGTGGGTAAAACCTGGGGTAACAACAACGACCCCGCATACGGCAATATTAAGGCCCTCTTCCAAGTAAGAACCGACCTCAATTGGACCGAGCAGTTTACCCTAGGACCGGTGCCATTTTTCCTAAACGTCAACCCTTGGGTGCTGGCGAAGCTGGCGCTCGCTGTGGGTGCCCACACGCACGGCAGCGGCGCGGCGTTTTTTAAAAACATTTCGCTCGACTATTCAAACACGTCGGGCTCGTTCACCATCCAGATCGGGCTTGCCGTCACCTTTGGCGCCGGCGTTGCAGGCGTCGCTTCGTCTGCCGTGCGCGGCGCCGCATCCCTCACGCTGTTCATTGGGTACGAGAAGGCAGATGGACACCAGCTTCCGCGGCTGCGCGTGGGTGCAGACGTCGATGTCGATGTGATACTCCAGTTCGTAATGTTCAAGTGGACCACCAAGGCTTGGTCGGGGTCGTGGCCCACACTCATCGATTCGTGGAATATGTCGGTGAACAATGGCGACC
Source organism: Collinsella sp. (assembly GCA_019419425.1). GTDB lineage: Bacteria > Actinomycetota > Coriobacteriia > Coriobacteriales > Coriobacteriaceae > Collinsella. The sequence goes on from DXZZ01000033.1 coordinate 12,596, forward strand.
AGTATGTGCTCCAACGCTCTGAGCTGGCATTGGGTGGAGATACGCCTTATACGCTGGATGCCTGTTTCGGCTCGGCCGGCAACGCCGAGGCAGGTGGTGTGCCGCAGTTTATCGCATCGGCTACCATCGTCACCAACGCCGAGCTGCTCGCACGCGCCGAGGTTAAGGCCACTGCCGTAAACGCCGCGCCTGTCGTGCGCGATTGGGACCGGGCGGTCACGCGCATTGAGCTCGAGGCAGACGCGGAGAGCGACGACACGGGACAGATCGAGCATTTCGTCCATGCACTGATAGAGAACGACGAAAACGCCGCGCCAATGTATAAGTACGCCTATATCGGGCAGGCGATGAACGCCGTTGCGGACCCCAACGCCAATTCTGCCGGCGTGTCGGAGGACGAGCGTGGCGGTATCAAACCCTCGAGTGACAGCGTGCTGTTTTCCGGCGTGCTCAGCGAAGCTCACATGAAGCTGGCAATGATTGCCGGCGCAGAATGCCTGTTCCGCATCGCCTCGGTGCGCTACGGCGACAATGGCCGCTCGCGCCTGGTGGTGCACACAAAGGCGAACGGCACGTGGTCTGCCCCCACGCCCGTGGACTTCCCCCTTGGGTTTGGCGAGGGCGACGTGGAGCGCGACGGCATATACGATTACGACTTCAACGTGGTGGAATATACGGACGGAAGAGGAAACCAGGACGCCTACGTGCTGCTGGTCTCGGGCGAGCGCCCCGCCGGCGACAACACCCTTTTCGATACGGCGAGCACATCCGGCATACTGTCCGTTGTGCGCCTGCGCATAAGCAACGACGGAGTTCGCGTGACATCGCACACGTCGTGGCGCAGCATCTCGCGCGGCCGCCTTCAGGAGGATGGCTACCATTGCCTGCAGTGCCCACGCATCACGGTGGGCAAGACACTTGTCGACGGACGTCTGTCGGGCGCCTACCTCCACCGCCGCGGAACCACCGCAGAAAAGGCGCTCGGCAGCGAGGCTGAGGTTGCGCTGGAGTGCTTTACCCTGTGGTCGGACGTTTCGGGCGACAGCCTGACGTTCCGCCAAGTTCTCCGCTTTCCGCAAGCACCGTCGAGTATCGAGCTAGGCGAGCCCGAAAATATCAACGGCAAAATGGTGGTGCCCGTTACGTACGAGACCGCAGACGGCTGCGGCTGCGCATCGTACGCCGTGATCGGCCAGTCCATTGCGGGCTGGGGCGTTATGTCACCTGACGCCACAGTACCCCGTGCGGTGCCGTGGCCACAACATTCGGGCTTTTTGGCAACCGTCAACGAGCAACTGCAGCATATTACTTGGACGCGAGGCGCATCGGCATTTGCAACGCAGCCCGTGGGTGCCGCAGGCTGTGGCCCGGCATCGTTTAGCGTGAGCAACAACGGCAGGTGCGTGCTCTATGTAGAGAACACCGATGGCAAGGTGGGACAAACCTACGACGAAGAAGGCAACCCGGTAGCAGTGATGGGCAAGCACTTCCGCATCTTCGCCAGCACCTTGGCAGGCGATCTGTTCACGGAGCCGTTCGTGATGTGCGAGCTGGACCATCCCGTCGATCAGATAACGACATTTTTGACGTCGGGCGGCATGCTCTCCGCGCTCGCCACGCACATTGTGAGCGCGGAGAAGAGCGAGGCAGAGCTGCACGGCATCGAAGTGCCCTTGGTGGCGTGTGCCACTCCGACGGGCGCGGTCGCTACCTCGGGCGCGGTGGTGCCCGGAGCAGCAGGCGAATCCTTCATGGTCACGGTGCGAAACGACGGCAACACCTTGCTGGCCGCCGGCACGATCGATCTGTACCGAGAGGGCTCCGGCCAGCCGTTCTCCAGCGCATCCATCGGATTCGGAGCGAACGCACGCATGGCTTCGATCTACGATCCAGAGCTTGCCGAGGACGCTTCGGCCAACGACATGGCGCACGTGAAGTACGCGCTCGAAACGCTGGGCACACCTTTTGCAACGCACCCGCTGGTAGCCGACAACGGCAACGCCGTGCTGGCACCGGGTTGCACGGCACAGCTCCGCATGAGCTTCGCCATCCCCGAGAGTTGGAACGACGAAGTGGGCAAACGCGTAACGCTGTATGCGAAGGCGCGTGACCTGGTGGCGCTCGATCCCGTAACGCTCGAGGAAATTCGACCGGGCGCAAACTCGGCGCTGGGTGCCGTACTGCACGAGCTTCATGTGCCCGACGCGACATGCGAACGCTCAGAAGTGCAGGTCGGCGTATGCGACAGCGCGGATACGACAGGACTTCACGACGCCCCGATGACGGCGGACGGCGATGGTGGCTCAAGTGGCGTCGGTACTGACGAGGGCGGCGGCTCCGGCGGAAGCAGTTCCGGCAGTGGCAAGGACCACGGCAATAACAAGCACTCCGGAAAAGCGGGCGCGCTTGCAGGCACGGGCGATGTCAACGCTCCCCTTACGGCAGCCGCTGCAGCACTCGCCGTGGCAGGCGCCGGCCTCGTCGCCTACAGCGCCCACCGCACGGCGCTCAAAAAAGACACCGCCAATGAGGCCAATTCGGATAGGCCTCGCTAGCTCCTAGTTACTTTTGTGAGAGACGCCGACTCGGCTCATCGAACATCAAAATGGGCCGGTTCTGGATACCCAGAGCCGGCCCATTACGCATTAGATGTCGCCGGCGGAGTCGAGCTCGGCTTCGATCTTTGCGCGGCGCCTTTTCGCCGAGAAGTACACTGTACACAGGGTAGCGAAGGTGACAACGGCAATCATCAGGCCGCAGAATGTGCCCACAGCCAAGTTCGCCACCCACAAGACGCTTTCGAGCGGCATGATCTGCGCCTCTGCGACACAACGCATCGCCGCAATGACAAACGTGCTCGTGACCCCGCTGATACCGCAGATAAGCAGGAAGTATCCAGCAGGAAGATGCTCGGTCTGTCCAAAACGATTGGTATCGACGTATCCCTTTCGCACCTGCATAATCGCACAAATTAGCATCACGATAACGAGCCACGCATACATGGCGGCCTCAAACGGCGTTCCAAAGAGGTGCGGCATTTCGTCGGCGCCGCTGTGAACCCACGCAACCTGGCGAGCCATAATCTGGTAAATAAGAATCAACAGCATGCCAAACGAAAGCAGCACGAAGCCAATCTTGTAGATCTTCGCGTTCTCAGCTTCCAGGCGTTCGTCTTTTGGACCGGCATACTCACGCCACTTTTGCACGATTTTCAGGTCTTCAAATTTCATAGCGATCTCCTACAGAGTGTCAGGGCCGGCGTCAGTCTCGTCTTCCCAAAACAGGTCGTTCAACGTAACGCGCAGCGCCTTGCAGATTGCCACGCACAAGTTGAGCGTGGGATTGTAGCCGCCGGCCTCGATCAGGCCGATAGTTTGACGTGTAACGCCCACGGCTTTGGCCAAGTCGGCTTGCGAAAGGCCAGCCGCCGCGCGCGCCGCCTTCATGCGAAGGTTTTTCTTACCCGGCATGGAGCTCCTTTCGTAAATGTGGACAGGTATCCGTTGCAACATGACAGAAATATATTGCATTCATCAAAAGATGTCAACTATATCTGTCATTATGAAAACCATGTTCGTCATCGCCGTGCGGACATAACAATTTCGATTCGCTATTCAAACTTACTCGGACAGAACCGACTCGGTTTTGTCCGAGTAAACGAATCTCCATCGAACTCCGAACGGTTGTTCGATGGATTTCGTGTTAGTTGGAATCGCCTATGGGCTGGGCTATGCTACCTTGACTATCTATATGACTTAAACGCAGCAAAGGAGCACCGAGAGAGCGAGTATGGCAAAAAACACCGCAAACTATGGTAACGACAGTATCCGCCAGCTCAAGGACGAGGAGCGCGTACGCCTGCGCCCCGCCGTCATCTTTGGCTCGGACGGACTCGACGGCTGCGCGCATGCCGCCTTCGAGATCCTGTCCAACGCCGTTGACGAGGCGCGCCAGGGCTACGGCAAGCTCATCACCCTTACCGCCTTTCGCGATGGCTCTATCCAGGTAGAGGACAACGGCCGCGGCTGCCCGCTCGACTGGAATCCCTCCGAGAAGCGCTTTAACTGGGAGCTCGTCTTTTGCGAGCTCTATGCAGGTGGCAAATACAACAACAACCAGGGCGGCGACTACGACTTCTCGCTCGGTACCAACGGCCTGGGCTCGTGCGC
>DXZZ01000034.1:0-16279 GCA_019419425.1 Collinsella sp.
TATGCCAGCGCGCGGCAGCCGTGACGGCCTCGTTGGCATTGGCGACTGCAACGGAGTTGGGGACGGCACCGATCATGGGCAGGTCGTTATCGGAATCGCCAAATACGGCCACCTCGTCGGACGTCAGGTCCAAAGCACGCGCCAGCTCCAGCGCAGCGCAACCCTTTTCCCAACCTGCTGGAAGAATGTCGAACAGGCGCACACGATTGTTGGGAAACACGAGCGAGAGTTCCGGCACCTCAGCGGCAACGCGCTCACGTAGCTCAGCGAGCTCTTCGCGCGAACGAGCGCTCCAGATATTCGCCTTGAACACCGGCGCATCATCGACGACAGGACGGCACGGGGCCTCTTCGCCCTTGAGCCATGCGTTGCCGCCCGACTCCATGGCGCGGCGCACACGCTCGGGGTCGCTCGTCACACAATAGGCATCGTTGCCCCAAAAGTCATCACCCAAGCCGTAGACCTTCAGATACGTATCGTCGGTCTCTTGCTCCAAGTAGTCAGCCAAGCGTATAAGGGCGGCATTGTCGGTCGCATGCGAGGCTACCACCTCGCCGTCCACAAACATGACCTGGCCGTTGCAGAACGCGCCGGTCGAGAAGCACTCGGCGCGATTGCGGAACATCCAGCCCATCGCGGAGGGCTGGCGACCCGAAACCGGGCCAAAGTGCAGACCCGCCGCCTGCATGGCATGAATGCCCTCGATGGCGTAGTCGCTGGCGCCGTCATGCCCGGCTGGAATCAGCGTATCGTCCATATCGGTCAGCACAAGTTTAATCATAAGGCCCCCTCGGTCATTCTTAATCCCGTCTATTGTACCGACCTGCCAAAAAGAGACAGGTTTATATTGGCAGGTTTTATCTGGGAAAACGCAAAGCCCCAGTTGTTACCTGCCAAAATAAACCTGTCCTTTTTTGGCAGGTGCGCTAGTATAGGGAACAACAGATTCGATGCGGGAGTGCCGGCGGTGCAAACCACAAGGCTGAGAGGGCATGGGGCCCAATCCTTTGAACCTGTCAGTTAATGCTGGCGTAGGGAGCATGCCGCCTTTGCAGGGGCGCTGTCTATGCACAGCGCCCCTTTTCTATGCCAAGGAGGCATGTGCAGTGATTGATTCGGAACAGCTTAAGCAGCATGTGGTAAAGGCCGTGGAGGAGATTCGCGCCACCAATCCCATGGCAGGCTCCATCACCAACACGGTAACGATTGACTTTGTCGCCAACGCGCAGCTCGCCGTGGGTGGTTCGGCCGCCATGGTCTATCTGCCCGACGAGGGCGAGGCACTCGTTGCCGGCAGCGGCGCCGTCTATCTCAACATGGGCACGCTCTTCCCCATCTACGAGCAGACGATTCCCCGCGCGGCCAAGGCGGCACACGACGCCGGCAAGCCCTGGGTGCTCGATCCGGTGGGGCTGGGCATCGGCAGCCTGCGCACCCAGCTGGTAGGCGAACTCAAGCAGTACAAACCCGCCATCGTTCGTGGCAACGCTTCCGAGATCATCGCACTTGCCGGCCTGTGGGGTCTTGAGGGCGAGGCGGCCGATCTGAGCCGCGTACGCGGTGTCGATACCACCGACACGGTCGACGCCGCCCGCGATGCCGCCGTGGCTCTCGCCCGCTTCACCGGCGGCGCCGTGGTGGTCTCGGGCGAAGTCGACCTGATTACCGACGGCACGACCGTGGCCAAGTCCCACGGCGGCAGCCCGCTCATGTCCAAGATCACCGGCTGCGGTTGCTCGCAGGGCGGCGTGCTGGCCGTGTATGCCTGCGCCGCCGACCCGTTTACGGCGGCCATCTGCGGCACCGCCGCCTACAACGTTGCCGGCACGCGTGCCGCCGCCGTTGCCGATGCCCCGGCAAGCTTTAAGGTCGCCTTTATCGACGAGCTCTACCGCGCAACCGCCCGGGACATTGCCGACAACCAACTCGAGCTCGAGGAGGCATAAGGCATGTCCGAGCCCGCAACCAATGCCGGTATGAACACGCTCGTCGCCGTAGCCATCGCCCCGTGCGGCACCGGCGACGAGCTGTCCGCCGAGGTCGCCGAGGTCGTACGCGTCATTCGCGAGAGCGGCCTTCCCAACCGCACCACCTCGATGTTCACCGAGATCGAGGGCGACTGGGACGAGGTCATGCAGGTCGTGCGCGACGCAACCTTTGTGTTGGCGAGCAAAGGTATCCGTACCGAAGTCGTGCTCAAAGCCGATATTCGCCCCGGTTTTACCGATACCATGACCGGCAAACTCGAGCGTATGGAAGCGCAGATCAAAAAGCAGGAGGAAGCACGATGAGCATCCGCGACAACCTTGATATCTCGGCCTATCTGGTACTCGGCCCCGAAAACACCCTCGGGCGACCCGTGGGCGATGTGGTGGCCCAGGCACTCGACGCCGGCTTTACCTGCATCCAGGTGCGCTCCAAGGTGGCAAGCGCCCGCGAGATCATCGCACTGACGGGCGATGCCGCGCAGGCCATCGCCCAGGCCGGCAAAACCGGGCAGGTCGCGCTGCTGATCGACGACCGCCTTGACTGCGTACTTGCCGCACGCGAGCAGGGCATCGCCGTCGACGGCGTGCACGTGGGCCAGAGCGATATCCCCGTCGAGGTCTGCCGCAAGCTGCTGGGTCCCGATGCCATCGTGGGCCTTTCCGCCCGCTGCGAGGAGATGCTCGAGTACGTCAAGACCGCCGATATGAGCCTGGTCGATTACCTGGGCGTGGGCCCGCTTCACGAGACCGAGACCAAGCGCGACTGCGGACGCGCGGCAGATGGCTCCATCATCACCAAGAGCTTTGAGGACCTGGCTGCCCTCCATGCGGCAAGCCCCGTGCCCATCGTGGTGGGCGGCGGCGTCAAGACGGCCGATCTGCCGCAACTCAAGTCCACCGGCGTCGACGGCTTCTTTGTGGTGAGCGCCGTCTGCAGCGCCGACGACCCCTACGCCGCAGCCGAGGAGCTCGTCGATACCTGGCAGCAAGCATAGACCTATGCCGAGCAGCTGCTCCGCAGTCCCATATCTTCAAGAGCGGAAAGCGCATCCCAGTTTGGACGTCCATTCTGGGATGCGCTTTCCGCATAGAGGACCAGCGGGAAACTGCGTCCCAGTCTGAACGCTGATTCCGGGATGCGCTTTCCGACGTAGTCCCTACCCTGCCAGATACGCTTCCAGCGCGGGCAACGTCGCCTCCGCATCGCGGCGGCCGATCTGGTAGATGCGCTCGAGCTCATCGGGCTCGCGGCACAGCGACGGCACCTTCACCGATTCGCTCGGCCGCACCACAAAGATCTCGCCAGCGGCTTCGCGACGCGCCAGGTCATCGAGCGTGGCATTGTAGACCTCGTGCCGATGCTCAAGCGCCGCAACAAACTCCGGATAGTGACGATACACGCGACGCAGCATGGGCATCACGCTGTTGGGCTGCTTCACAAAGCCCGCCGGCTGCGTGAGTACCACGATATTGCGGTCATACCCCTGCGCAAACAACCAAGCGCTGGGAATGGAATCGGCCACGCCGCCATCCAGGTACTTACGGCCCTCAATGACGACAGGACGCGTCGCCACGGGAATCGCCGACGACGCCCGGATCCACTCAATATCGCGCTCGTCGCCATAGGGCAGGTCATGGTAGACGGCCTGCCCCGTCTTAAGATCGGTACATACGCACGTAAACCGCATGGGGCAGGCGCGATATGCCTCCAGATCGATGGGATCGCGCTCGATGGGTACCTCATGATAGGCAAACTCGGCATTGAACATATCGCCGGTTCGCAACCAGCTCGTCACGCTCGCATAGCGCTTGTCGGCGCAATAGGCCTTGTTGTAGCGAATGGCGCGGCCGATCTGGCGCGATTTAAAGTTGTAGCCAAACGCCGCGCCCGCCGAGACACCCACCATATGGTCGCAGGTTAAGCCGTGCTCCATCCATACGTCGAGCACGCCCGCCGTATACATACCGCGGTAGCCGCCTCCCTCGAGCGCAAGCCCCACCGTGCGCGTCGTGTCTGGCTGTGCCATGCGACCATCTCCGTTCCCGTGTTTTAAAGCGGAACAAGTATACCCGCCAACATATATCGACTCAGTCGCATTTATATCGAGCATCGCATCGTCACGCTACCGATTGGCGAATAATAGCCGCCCGCGGCAGGGGCACCCATATACAATCCTCTATTGTTGTTTATACTACTCAATAGTTATCAGCAGCGAACACGGACCGACATATTAAACCAGCGACGCAGCAAGGCGGGGGCCTGGATACACGCAAAGCGTTGAGCAGCAACGCGTGTGTACAACGAGCTCGCCCGACGCAATACACCCCGACCTCAGGAAGCCGCTTACAGCATGGATATCGCCAGCAATTACACCGAGACGCTCGAAAAGACCATCCGTGACCTTCTCGAGCGTCAGGACGATCTGATCAGGACTGCCTTTACCGACGAGCTTACCGGTCTTGGCAACCGCGGCGGCTTTACCCGTTCCCTAGAGGAAATCTGGGAGCAGGAATTGCCCGTAACCATGGCGTTTATCGACATCGATAACCTTAAGCACTGCAATGACATCTTTGGACACGACGAGGGCAACCGCTATATCTTGCAGGCGAGCCTCTATCTCAAGCTGTATATGAAGGTGGACGAGGCGGCATTTCGCCTGGGAGGCGACGAGTTTGCCATCCTGTCCACAATCGCGACCGAGGATGACCTTGCCGAACGTCTGGAGCACTGTCGAGAGGTCCTGCTCAAAAATAACGATTCCGAGATGCCTCACTCGTTTAGCTACGGAGTGTCACACGCCGACCCCGCCCTGGGCGAAGCCTCCAATCGCATGACGCTCGATGCCGACCATCGCATGTACGACTACAAGCTGCGCCATGCCGTGCACCTTGATCGACGCAATATCACGCAAGTCCACGCCGACGATTTCGAAGTTAGCGATCGCATTTTCGACGCCCTTTCGATGCTCAACGAAGGCCGCTATTTCTTTATCGAGAACCTGGACAAACATCGCACCCTTTGGTCACAAGGCGCTATGCGCGACCTTGGCCTTCCTTCGGAGCATATAGACAACTGCCACGATTACTGGAAAACGCGCGTCCATCCCGATGACCTCGAGGCCTATAGCGACGATATCGACCAGATCTATAACGGCTCCAAGCACCGTCGCGTCATGCAATACCGCGTACGCAACGCCGCCGGCGACTACGTTCTCTGCCGTGCTCGCGGGTTTCGTATCGACGGCGACGGAAATGTCCCCTCGCTCTATGTTGGCGAGCTCGTCAACCACTCGCTTGCCGAGACCGTCGACGCCGCCACGGGCCTTGGAACGCAGCGCATGTTGCTCAACGCTATCGATGCCTGCCGTCGCGACTGTTGCGAGACGGGGCTTATAGCGGTGCGCGTTCGCGGCACGACAAAGCTCAACGAGCTTTACGGAGCCGAGGCTGTCGACAACATGCTCGCCGAATACGCAGGCCGCATGTTGTCGATCACCCGTGGCAGGAGTCGCGTCTACCGCTCACGAAGCGTCCAGTTTGTCGTGCTCAGCAACGATTTGGACCATGAGGCGTTCGAGCAACTGGTCCATCATCTAAAAGAGGCCGTTTTCGCTCCCGTTCGAATCGCGGGCGATACCATTACTCCCGTCTGTCTTGTCGTCCCGGCCTTCTACGAGCGCCTAGCCAACCAAGCGACCGCCGTTTTAGGCGAACTCGACCGTCGCCTTCGCACGGCCGGCGGACTTGTTCCCAACGACAGCCTCCCCATACCCGAGATAGAGCGCAAAAGCGCCATCGCCGAACGCATCGATACGCTCACAGGCCTCTGTCGACCCAGCGAGTTTATGCGACGCGCCAACGCATTTCTCCAGACAAGGCGTGACGGCGCCTGGTGCATCGCCACCGTCGACATGGGACACATGCGACTGTTCAACGAATGGCATGGACAGGCCGAGGGCGACCGCATGCTCGCCGACGTGGGCACGGTCCTCAAGGACATCGAAAATGCCGACATGGGCGTCGCAGGATACTGGGGCCAAGACGACTTTTGCATACTCATCCCCTTTGAGCACGACACCGTCCATCAAATCTATAACAGCGTTCGCGAGGCCGTGGCCAAGCATGATGACGGCGTGGGTTTCTGGCCGTCCATGGGCGTCTACCCCATCGACTCCAACGAGGAAATCACTATCGATGCGCAGGCCAAGGCCATGTTTACCAATCGGCGTGCAAAAAACGACTTTAAGGAGCGCATTGCCATTTTCCGCCCCGAGGAGTACGAGCGCGAAATCTCGTTCCACCGCACGCTGACCGAATTCCAGTATGCGCTCTCAAACGGCCGCATTACCTACTACCTGCAGCCCCAGGTCGACATGGAAACCGGCGAGATCACTGGCGCCGAAGCGCTCACGCGCTGGATTGACAAGGATGGCTCCCTCATTTCACCCGTCACCTTTATCCCCGCTCTCGAGGAAAGCGGTTTTGTGGTGACGCTCGACAAATACGTTTGGCAGGGCGTTGCCTCGTGGCTGCGCGGGCGCATCGATCGAGGGCTTCGCGTGGTTCCGATCTCGCTCAACGTGTCGCGCGTGGATATCCTTGCCTGCGACGTTGCCGAGCATATGGGGGCACTCGCCGACCAATACAATCTGCCGCCCGAGCTCATGCGCATCGAGATCACCGAGACGGCTTATACGGGAGAGTCCGAAGCTGTGGATAAGCTGACGGCCGACCTGCACAACCGCGGCTTCTCGACCTACATGGACGATTTTGGCACCGGCCAGTCCACGCTCGCGATGCTCAAGAACGTCAACGTCGACGTCATCAAGCTCGACCGCACGTTTGTGCCCGTCGACGGCGATCAAGGCCGCAGCGTGCAAATCATTTCATCAATGCTCGAGATGGCGCAGTCGCTCCATCTGCCCGTTGTGGTCGAAGGCATCGAGACAAATGAGCAGGCAAACATGCTACGCCAAATGGGCGCCCGCTACGCTCAGGGCTTCCTCTACTACCGTCCCATGCAGGCGGAGGATTTTGAGGCACTGCTCGATGGTGGCAACGACAACTAATACGCTCGTGCGCAAACGCCACCGTCGAGGGAGCGTTTGTTCCCATGAGCTAACTAATACCCCAATCTAAACCGAATTGGGAGTAAGATACAAACCATTGTTCCATCCAAGGAGGTCATCCATCATGAACGAGTCGTATCGCCTGGGCGAGCAATCAATCATCGCTCATCTTCAGCGACTTGCGAACGGGGCCTCAACCACCGAGCTCGATGTTGCCGCGCTGCCCCCGGAGTTGCGTGCCATTGGTGAGCAACTGCAGAAAACGCTCGCCATCCTGCAACAAGAACGCGAGCTGCTTGAGCACGGCGCCTATATCGACTCGCTCACCAATCTTGGCAACCGTGGCGGACTCGACCGCCATGTCGATCAGCTCTGGCGCAAAGGCACCCCCTTCACCTGCGCCTATATCGATATCGACCGCCTTAAGCATTGCAACGATAAGTTTGGCCACGCCGAGGGCAATCGCTACATTCTGAGCATCTGCCGCGCACTCACCGAGACAATGGAGCACGATGAGCTGCTGTTCCGTATCGGTGGAGACGAATTTGTACTTATATCCCCCACGACAGACGAAGCCGAGCTCGAGCAGCGCCTGGAGCGGACGCGTGCCAATCTTATCGAGGCAACATCGGACGGCAAGGCGCCCATGATCGCCAGCTTTAGTTTTGGCTGCTCGCGCGTCGACCCGCTTGCAGGCGATACGCGTCGCCAGATGACAAAGGACGCCGACCGCAAAATGTATCGCTACAAGCTCATGTACCGTGTGCAACAACCGGAAGAAGGCGATGCGCTGCAACGCCCGATCACCGAACAACCCCCCCCCTGCAACGACCGAGTGTTTCAAGCGATCTCCATGAGCTCCGAGACACGCTATCCGTTCATCATTAACCTCGACACCGGCGAATCGCAATGGTCGGTTAATGCCGTGCGCGATTTTGACCTACCCTCCCAGCATCCCTACAACTCGCTCGATATATGGCTTGCCCGTGTTCACCCCGAGGACCGCGACAACGTACGTGCCGAGCTCGATATGGTGGTAAACGGCACGTGGCACTTCCACTGCATGCAGTATCGCGTCATGAATACCGCCGGAAAATACGCGCTTTGCGACTGCACGGGTTACCGCCTGGACGGCACCGATACCGAGCCCAACATGTATGTGGGCATTGTCGTCAACCGAAGCTTGGCAGATACGACCGATTCCGTGACCGGTCTGGGCGATATCCACGCCCTGGTCAACGCCATTGGCGAGATGCGTCGCGTGGCACGAAACGCGGGCTTGATCGCCATTAAAATCGACGAAATCGCACAGGTCAATGCCCACTTTGGCTTTGATGCAGGCGACCGCGTTTTGGCAGAAAGCGCCGCCTGCCTCATGGATTGCTCGCGCGGCAAGGGTCGTCTGTTCCGCTCGACCGGACCGATGTTCGTGGCGCTCTTCGACGACTTTGATCCCGAAGAGACCGACGCGGTTGCAGACGAAATTGAACGGTTCTTGGGATCGCCCGTGCTCCTTGGCTCATTTGAATATCAGCCGCCCCTTCGCGTGGCGACGCTTCATCTGGACGCCGTCGACCGACAGCCCGTTTCCATTTTGAACGAACTTAATGCGCTGATTAAAGAGGCGCCGCAGGTACCGGGCACCAAGCTGGACTAGCGTTATGGGGCGCATGATGGTTAATTTCCGATCTCAACCGAACACATTGGGCAAATAGGTCGTACCCGCAGTTAGCCGAACGTCCCCTCAGTCCCTCCCGGGGCCCGGGGGCACCGTTTCGATACTCTTGGTTTACTTTGCCTGATGCAAATAAGTGCTCAATAAGATAGAACCTATCCCCCGCCACGGATATGCCCTCGAGTAAATCTGTTAAGCAAAGCCTATCAAATTCTATTGACAATTGGCTGCATTGGTCCATTTTGTCGTCCAGCCACTTCCGCTGGCTATCGCCTCATAAACACAAACCTAACGAGCCGCACGAACGACAAAGAGGCCAAGCTGAACAGAAGTAGAACCAAAACTTCAAAAACGCTGGTATTCCAATCGCGTACCCAGCCCTCTACCGCCCACAAGAAAAACAGCAGCCCCATCCATAACGTCACAGAAGAAATCAGCTTTGCGTAAGGGCGTATATCAATCTCGCTCTCCCTTTTTGTGACATCATATCCAGCAATTGAGCAGAGCCATCTTCCTCTTCGGTATTGGATTGAAAGGACAATCAAGGCAATCGAAGTCATCAAGCAAACAGCATCCTCTGTTTCCATAGAGTTTCCTTTGCTTTCCATCCTAGTTACGCATTCACAATCGAATCAAACCAAGTATGAATTACTCGATAGCAACCGCCTTAGTATAAACCATAGCCGCCGCAGCAGCCCGCCTTCCAAGGCCTCAAAGCTCGCCATCGAGGGCGACCCGCCCAGACCCCTTACAATCTGCTCGCACGAGGCCCCGCACTCCAACATCCTCTGGACCGTATCCCGCTCGTACCTGGTAAGCGTGCCTGCCGTGGGCCCTCGGGGCCGGCATCGTGCCCCACGCCATCTGCCCGCTCGTGCGATAATCCTCTGCAGAAGTCACCGACAGCAGAGGGAGTTTGTGATGAAGGTTCTTTTGGTCAATGGCAGCCCCAAGGCAAACGGCAACACGGCCCGCGCACTCGCCGAGGTCGCCGAGCAGCTTAACGCCGAAGGCATCGAGGCCGAGATGTTTCAGCTGGGCGCCAAGCCCATTCGCGATTGCATTGGTTGCGGCCAGTGCGGCAAGCTCGATTGCCGTTGCACCTTTGACGACGATGTGGTCAACGAGCTGATTGCCGCTGCCGAGCAGGCAGACGGCTTTGTCTTTGGCTCGCCCGTCTACTACGCACATCCCAGCGGACGCATCCTCTCGGCACTCGACCGCGCATTCTATGCAGGCAGCAAGGCCTTTACGCACAAGCCGGGCGCCGCTGTCGCCGTTGCCCGTCGCGGCGGCACGTCGACCACCTTCGACGTGCTCAACAAGTACTTCACCATCAACCAGATGCCCGTGGTAGCATCCACCTACTGGAACAACGTCTTCGGTGCCATGCCGGGCGAGGCCGCCCAGGACGCCGAGGGCCTTGCCACCATGCGAAACATCGGTAAAAACATGGCCTGGCTGCTGCGTTGCATCGAGGCGGGAAAGGCCGCCGGCATCGAAGCCCCCGAGGCCGATCGCGAGCGAACCAACTTTATTCGGTAGAACGGCGGAACATAAATATGAACGTGCAAATCTTCGGCACCAAAAAGTCCTTCGATACCAAGAAGGCCCAGCGCTATTTTAAGGAGCGCCGCATTAAGGTGCAGTTTATCGACCTTAAGGAAAAGGAGATGAGCAAGGGCGAGCTCACGAGCGTGATGCAGGCGGTCGGCGGCATCGACAAGCTGCTCAACCCCAAGGCTAAGGACGAGGAGACGCTCGCACTCATCCAGCACCTCACCCCCAGCCAGCGCTTCGACAAGCTACTCGAGAACCAGCAGGTTCTGGCCGAGCCCATCGTGCGCAACGGCAAAAAGGCCACCGTCGGTTATTGCCCTGATGTATGGGGAGCCTGGGAGTAGCCTGTGTTATTTGTCGGCGCGTGGGTATAAGAGCAGGCGTTTGGCATAAGATTCAACTGTAAGCCATGTCTAACAAAGGAGGGCACATGCCCAACAAACCCGTGAAGATCATGATGCTTACCGGCTACCTCGGTGCCGGCAAGACCACGCTGCTCAACCACATCCTCGCCAACGACGGCGGCATCCGCGCCGCCGTGATCGTCAACGATATCGGCGAGATCAACGTCGACGCCAGCCTTATCGCCGACGGCGGCCTTTCCGAGACCGACGACCTCATCCCGCTCACCAACGGCTGCATCTGCTGCACGCTTTCGGACGATCTGGCCAACCAGCTGCAGGGCATCGCCGATTCGGGCAAGTTCGACTACATCATCATCGAGGCCTCGGGTATTTGCGAGCCCATCCCCATCGCCTACACCATCTCGAGCTTCTGCGACGAGGCCAAGGTGGGCGGCGAGCCCAAGCTCGCGCTCGACAACATCGTGGCCGTGGTCGACTGCGCCCGCATGTACGACGAGTTCAACGGCGGTCGCGATCTGCTAGCCGAGGATATCGACGAGGACGACATCGAGAGCCTGCTCATCCAGCAGATCGAGTTTTGCTCCACGCTGATCCTCAACAAGACCGATACCGTCACGCCTGAGCAGATTGCCGAGCTCAAGGCCATCGTGCGCAGCCTGCAGAAGGACGCCGTGATTGTCGAGGCTCAAAACGGCGAGGTCCCCATGGAGGAGCTGCTCGACACCGACCGCTTCGACTTTATGCGCGCCTACAACTCCGCCGCCTGGATCGAGGCCATGGAACATCCCGAGGAGCACGACGACCCCGAGGTGCTCGAGTACGACATCGAGACTTTTGTGTACTCGCGCCGCAAGCCGTTTGACCTGCAGAAGTTCACCGATTTTGTTGAGCAGGAGTGGCCCGACGAGGTCATTCGCGTCAAGGGCCCGCTGTGGCAGACCGGCGATCCGGACATGTGCTACATGTTTGAGCAGGCCGGCCACCAGATGCGCCTGATGGAGAACGGTCTGTTCGTTGACTCCGCGCCCGAGGGCGAGAAGCAGAAGATCATCGACGAGAACCCCGAAATCATGCAGATTTGGGACGACGAGACGGGCGACCGCATGACGAGCCTGTGCATCATCGGCCGTCACATGGACAAGGACGCACTCATCGCCTCCCTCGATGCCTGCCTGACCGACTGGCACCGCGCCTAGGTTTATCCAAGCGAGTATTTTTCCGCCTACGTAACCGCCAAACCACCACGAAGGTGCCCTTCGTGGTGGTTTTTCGTTCTGAGCCAAGGAGATTCATGTTCAATATCGTGCTGTACGCGCCCGAGATTCCGGCCAATACGGGCAATATCGGCCGCACCTGCGTGGTCACCGGTACCCGCCTGCACCTGGTGGAGCCGCTGGGCTTTTCGCTCGACGACAAGACGGTGCGCCGCGCCGGCCTGGGCTACTGGCAAAACTTGGACGTGACGACATATGCCGGCTGGGAGGATTTCCTTGCGCGCAACGACCTCTCCCCCGCCGACGAGCGCCTGCATCTGCTGACCAAAAAGGCACGCCGCACCCATGCGCAGAGTACCTACCGCGATGGCGACTACTTGGTCTTTGGCAGCGAGAGCTCGGGCATTCCCGAGGAGTTGCTCGCCGCGGCGCCCGAGCGCTGCGAGCGCATCCCGATGCTGCGCGATTGCGCCTCACTCAATAACGCCAAGGCTTGGGAAGCCCACGAGGAATCGCTGGGGCATACCGAGGGCAGCCACGAGGCCATCCTTCAGCAGGATATCTGCGGCAACTTCGTCAATCCGGACGACTACCGCATCAGCGCACTCAACCTCTCCAACAGCGCCGCCATCGTCCTCTACGAGGCCCTGCGCCAAACAGGCTTTCCTGGAATGTAGCAAATCTGCCATTAGGGGACGGGGTAGAAATGGTAGATTTTCAAACCCTCTGACCTTTGACAAATTGTCTTTGGCATCAAGGTGGCAAGAGGACTGTCCCTTTGCCACCTATTGCGACTACTGATTTAAATGGAATTAACCGTTTTTAAACGCTTTTAACTAGAATATATGCCAGTATATTAGTAACTTTTACTGAGTTGCACCGCATGGGTTTATACACTTCCACCCCGTAAAGGACAGGAACTCCGCAGCAAAAGGTCCCTACACATCAGAATTCAACTTCAAATACAAACGACTGCCGGAGTTCTCGCTTAGCTTGGCTTGTCAGGCTCGAATTCGCCCTTATGCTCAGTTTGCTGCATGCCTCGTCGATAGCCATAGCAAGTGATACAGACATGGTCATGGTCGTTTCACTTTTCAATTCGACCCGATAGCTCTTCGCCTTGTTTTTATCCTCTCCACCGCATCTCGTCTCAATTAACAAGAGAATATCTGAGTCATGGGCATACCAATGGAGCTCAGGGCGCTGTGGAACCATGTCACCCTCGAATTCCTGTGTAAACAGTATTTTCTTCTCATTTCTCGTCGAATCGCTAAAGGAACCGTCGGTTCGAACCGAGCCTCTCTTTCCCGCCTTGGCATTTCCCTTAACCTGGTGGCCTCGCCGAGTTTCCTCGTACTCCGTCACCTCCAGCTTGCAGCGCTTCGCGCCAAGCATGAACGCAATCCGCCTCAACTCGGCCATCTTGTCTTGTTGCATGGTTGCGAAATAAGAGTCAAGGTCAACAAAGCGAGACCGATCAAAAGCATCTATGTAATATGTGGAATAAAGAGATGGTTTAGGATAGAAAGACAGCTCGCTATCCCCGATTGCCTCGCGGTACAGATTGAAAATCTGCGTACCCTTAACAGTATCCAACCAACCAATGGCATCCCTACAGACGTCGATACCCCGACGCTCATTTCCGTCAACAATTCGAATCATGTTCGGCAAATGGAATGAAGGACTCTGATAGGTCTCCTTGGTTACCGGCCTGTATCTATTGAGCTGCTGCTGGTATGCCCAATCGTTGACGGCGTCACCGATATCCGCAGCAGCACCTGCCGCGCCATCAGCCGCATCAGCAATAGCTGCCAAGGCGTCATCGGCCATCGGAGCTGCAGCACGCATTGCACCATCGGCAACTTTCTGTACGGTTGCAACCGCGCCCGCCATCGCGCTTCCGGCGCCATCAACCAACCCGGCAGCGACCTTACGGATATCAAAACTCTGCTTACGTCGCGGCAGCTCCTTCCTTTCGACAACAACAGCTAGATCGTCTTTATCCTCCATGGTGACCTCCTATTTCCGGTAGTCGAAATCAACCGTGTATTCATCGCCAAATGCCGAATTGAACATCGCACGGATATTTGCTTCAGCATTCACCCGAGTTTCGCTTTCAGCGACCCCACACCCTTCTTCATCTCATCCATCCCCTATTCCTTTCAAAATCCCTGCTATTTAAGAAACTGCCGTGGGTTATACCTCATGCCTTAATTGTCGTTTTTAGCATGGCTTTAGACGAGGGCAGTTGTTTGCAATCCGAAATGTACACATTCGTTCGCAGCACTTGTTGTTCAATAATTGGCACAAAACGGGCAGGTCAACCATTCATTGCCGATTAACCCGCCCCTTCCGTGCAGAACTTATTTATTTACATCGTAGCTGGAAACAGATGCGACAACGCGCGCAGCGTCAACATCGGACATTGCCTCGAACTTGACTTTCTCACCCGGCGCCCACGAAGAGGTGTCCGCATAGGCCTCCTCCGCTTTGATGTCATCTGCATCATAGAGAGCAAGTGTCAGGCTGACGTTAGAGAACGATATACCAGAGGTGTTCTCAACTACCGCCGTATACGTATACAGACCGTAACCGTCATCCGATTTTTCGAAATTTGCTCCCTGAATCAAACTGTTGATGGCATCCTCATAGCGGGTCTTCTCTGCTACGGACTTTCCATTCTTAATTAAGTCGTTGAAATCATCCTTATATTTTTCCCCTACTTCCAGCCCGTAATTATCAACAAGCTTCTTGAGTTGCGCAGACCGCTTATCGTAGACTTTATTCCACTCTTCGTAATAATCCGCAGACGATTGCGAGTAGTCCTCGGTCACTTTAAGCTGGTCATCAAGCAAATTCAGATACGTTATGACGTCCTGCTGCATCTTGGAATCCTTAAACCTAGCGTTCTTGAGTTCCTTGTCGTTCTTGATTTCAGCCTCAATAGCTTCCTGGATATTCTCGGTTGAATGAGGATCATCATCGTTTGCATTAGATTCAATGACGTCGGACCTTCTCTCAAACCCGGCGGCGATAACATTCATCGCCTTATCGTCGACATATTTCGACTTTGCAGCGTTTGCATCATTCTGTGAACAGGCCGAAATGAACCCCAGAGAACAGATGAGCAGAACAAGCAAGCCCATCATGGGCTGCTTTTTAGTAGCATTTCGTTTCACGGCTATTTCCCTTCGATTGACGTTACAGCTCATAACCCCTCGTCAAAAAGCAGACGAATTGGCAACGCGGTGGCACTATTTGGTTCCAGGGCGTGAACTTGATAAACATCGAGGGAAGGAGTGGGCTCTGTGCGATAAACTCCCCTCTTCAAAATGTCTAGTTAAAGAGGACGGACAGACGGCGAACGGTCATATCAGTTCGTGTCCGCCCGTCTCCAACGATCGAACGTCGATGCGCTGACGTTCAGGAGCGTTGCGGCCTCTCGCCTCGTAACTTCACCCCCTTCAAATGATTTGATGACATCGTTATAGCCATCCGGACGTTCGAGCGCCGGCCTCCCAAATCTCACGCCACGCAGGCGCGCCGACGCGATACCCTCTGCCTGGCGCTGCTTGATGTTCTCGCGCTCCAGCTGCGCCACGTAGCTCAAGATTTGAAGGACCAGATCCGCCATGAACGTTCCCGTGATGCCATCGGGTTGCTCGCGCGTATCGAGTAACGGCATATCAAGCACCACGATGGCAGCATGCCTATCCACCGTGATGCGTCGCCATTCATCGAGGACTTCACGATAATCGCGACCCAATCGGTCGATACTTTTGATCACGAGAACGTCACCCTCGCGCAACCTGCGAAGAAGACGCTGGTACTGGGGACGTCTAAAGTTCTTACCGCTTGCCTTGTCAGCGTAAATCTGACCCTGTTGAACGGGAAACCTTCCCAGTGCGTCTAACTGACGATCCAAGTTCTGGTCCGCGGAAGAGACACGCGCATACCCAAAGATTCGATTGTCCATAATTGCCCCTATCGGCCGCCTCTTGGCAGCATCGGCTCAAGCGAGAGCCCACTCACTATAGGGCGTGCAAATTTCGCGAATGGGCTGAAGTCATTTTGGTCCTCAGGCACAAGCTGTTCAAGTGCTACGTCGACAACATGCTAGCTTTTAACGGTAATTAACTGCTTTTAACTAGAATTGGCTAGAAAAGAAAAGCGTGATGCTGACAGGCCTTGTCGGCATGTGACAAAGGGACCGTCCCTTTGTCACATTTGGTTACAGGTAGCGGCCGGTAATGCTCTTGGAGCAGGCAGCGATGTCGCCCGGCGTGCCGACACAGACGATTTGTCAGCCTGCGTCGCCGCCGCCCGGGCCCATGTCGATCACGTAATCGGCATTACGGATAAGGTCGAGGTCGTGTTCGATCACGATAACCGTGGCGCCCTTGGCAAC
>DXZZ01000035.1:0-16130 GCA_019419425.1 Collinsella sp.
ATCGACGCCGTCTATATCACCACGCCGCACAACACGCATATCACCTATCTGCGTGCTGCGCTGGCCGCCGGCAAGCACGTGCTCTGCGAGAAAGCCATTACCCTCAACTCTGCCGAGCTCGACGAGGCCCGTGCCATCGCTGACGAGCACAACGTGGTCCTTATGGACGCCACCACGGTGCTCCACATGCCGCTATATCAGGAGCTGCGCCGTCGCATGGACGCGGGCGACTTTGGCCGTATGAACCTCACCCAGCTCAACTTTGGCAGCTATAAGGAGTACGGCGACCTGACCAACCGCTTCTACAACCGCAGTCTCGCCGGCGGCGCCATGCTCGACATTGGCGTCTATGCCCTGTCCGTCATGCGCCTGTTTATGGCCAGCCAACCCGCCGAGGTCGTATCTCTGGGCAATACCTGCGAGACTGGCGTTGACGTCGCGGGTGGCATTGTCTGCCGTAACGCCGAGCAGCAGCTGGGCGTCGTGAGCCTTACGCTCCACTCCAAGCAGCCCAAGCGCTCGGTCATCAGCTTCGATAAGTGCTATATCGAGGTCAACGAATATCCGCGCGCCGATCACGCGACCATCTTGTGGACTGCAGACGGTCACCGCGAGGAGGTCCACGCCGGCACCGAGGCTTACGCCCTTTGCTATGAGATGGCCGATCTTGAGAAGGCCGTTGCCGGCGATGATTCTAAGCGCGAGCTTCTGGGCTATGCTTCCGATGTTATGGAGCTTATGACCAAGCTCCGCGCCGATTGGGGAGTCGTGTACCCCGAGGAGGAGTAAGCGATGCTTGCGGAAGATAGGCTCAACGCGATTGTGTCGATGGTACAGCAGACCGGCTCGGTTACCGTGCCGGAGCTTGCTGAGGCCCTGGGCGTGACGGCGTCTACTATTCGGCGCGACCTGCAGACGCTCGACCGAGCACACCGTATCGCCAAGGTGCACGGAGGTGCGACAAGTCTGGAGCGCGCGCACGTGACGCGCGACCTGACGATCAACGAGCGCAGCGATCTCCATAATGATGACAAGGAGCGCATCTGCGCCCGTGCGGCGGCGCTTGTGGAGCCCGAGAGCTTTGTGTACATTGATTCAGGTTCGACGACGCTTAGGCTCATCGAACATCTTCCGCGCCTTGAGGGCGTCACCTATGTGACCGACTCCGTGCTCCATGCTCAGCATCTCGCTCTGCGCGGCATGCGCACCGTGGTGCTGGGCGGCGAGCTCAAGCCCGAGACCGAGGCGCTCGTCGGTCCCGACGCCTTGGCAACCCTGGACCGCTATAACTTCAACTGCGGCTTTTGGGGTTCCAATGGCATCGCCGCCGAGCAAGGTCTCACCACACCGGATATCGAGGAAGCGCAAGTCAAGCGTATCTCGATGCGCCATACCGCCAAACGCTTCGTAATCTCAGATGCCAGCAAATTTGGCATGGTGGCGCCCGTCAAGTTCGCAGACTTCCGCGACGCGACAATCATCACCGCGGGCGAGGTGCCTGCCAAGTACCAGACGATGGACAACGTCATCACGGTCTAGCAACGGTACAAGGCCAAAACATTTAGTTTTCTCAATAGAAAAGCGGCAACGTCCATTACGGGCGTTGCCGCTTTTGTAGTCTACCGGTTTAGTCTAAATCTGTAACAACTGGACCGTTAAAAGTGGGTTAGATGTTACAGATTGAGATACTTCCGATCCTTGCCGTCCCTTTGTCTCAATCTGTAACATCTGGGACCGATTTTGCCGAGTTATTGTTACAGATTGAGATTTTCCCCTAAGGGGGATTCGAATGTCTCGATCTGTAACAGATAGACCGGAAAATGGGTTCTAACTGTTACAGATCGAGATGTTTTGGCGCCACGGCTGAGCCATCGTGGTGGTTTTGACGTTTGCCCAGATAAAACCAGCCAAAATAAACCTGTCCCTATTTGGCAGGTTTTAGGGCTCCCAGGGGCAGGGGGCTTCGATGTGGATGTGCTCGCCGGTTACGGGATGCGTAAAGGACACGCTGTGGGCATGGAGCATGAGGCCACAAGGACGCGGCGTGCCGTACAGGTCATCGCCAACCAGGGGATGGCGCTCGCTTGCCAGGTGCACGCGAATCTGATGCTTGCGGCCGGTGAGCAGCTCGACATCGATATACGAACGCGCGGGCAGGCCTCGACGGCTCTTGAGGCGCTTGAGCACCTTCACGCGTGTCTGCGACGGCTTGCCGCTGGCGCCGACGCGCATCTTGCGGCTGTCGTGGCGGTCGCGGGCGATGGGCTTGTCGATGAGCTTTTCGTTCCAGTCGATCTTGCCCTCGGCCAGCGCCAGATAGTGCTTTTCGAAGGCGTGGTCGATGACCATCTGGTCAAAGGCGGGCTGCGTCTGTTTGTCGAGCGAAAACAGCACCACGCCGGTGGTGTTGCGGTCCAGGCGGTTGAGCGGCTGCATGTCAGTCGCGGCAAAGCCGTCGCCCATCGCCAGCAGCAGATCGCTGGCGTAGTCGGTAAGCGTGCGCTCGCCGGTGCCGTCACCGTGGACGATCATGCCGGCGGGCTTGTCGATGGCCATGAGCCAGGCGTCGCAGTAGAGGACTTGAGGTTCTTCGTTCACGTGTAAGCCTTTCGGTTAGCTGATTCCCACAAACATGCAGCCGGAGGTGGCACCGCGCAGGCGAGCGGCGGGCTTGCGACCTGCCTGCGCCGCCTCGACGGCGCGACGGACGCGAGCGACGGCACGGCCAATCTCATCGGCCTCGAGCAGTGTGCCGTCCACCATGAGACGACGGACGCCGGCATCGAGCAGCTGCGGAACCTGCGGCGTAAGGTCGATGGGGTAGGCATCGTACAGGCGTGAACGGCCATGGATGTCGGTGCGCACGGGCATGACCTTGCCGTCGATATTCTTGAGCGAGAGCTTGCGGGCGCGCAGGCGGCAGTTGGCGCAATCGTGGATGCAACCATTGGCCACCTGCAGGATGCAGTGCTCGCTCGTCATAACGCGCGGGCGGCCAAACACGGTGATGCCCAGGGCTGCGGGCGCGGCGGTGCCAAGCGAGATAATCTCGTCGAGCGTGATCTCGGGCGAGAGCCAAAACGCGCCGGCTCCGCGCTCGGCAAGTGCCTCCATGCAAGGCGTGTTGTGCACGGGCAGGCAAGAGCGGATCTCGGCCGTGGCGCCAGCCTGGGCGGCCAGGGCAAGCTCGGAGATATTGCCGATAGCGACCGTGGCACCGGCAACAAGCCACGGGTCGACGCGGACGTGGTCAACGGCGCGGCAGACCTCGTCGAGTACGGGTACGATGCCCTTCTCAAACGCATTGGCGGGGGAGAGCTCGGCCGCATCGAGCGCGTCGGTGGTCATGTAGATGCGCGTTGCACCCTCCGCGCGGGCCGCCTCGGCGGCCTCGAGCGAGGTGACGGTGGCGCAGATCTGCGGCTCGTCGCGGTAGTGCTCGGGCATGGGGCGCGTGCACTTGTCGAGCACCGGCAGCTCGAGCGTGCGGGCACGCTCCTCATACGGCGCCAGAATGGCTTCCTCCAGCGCCTTGCAGGCGGAGGTGCGCACCTTGTGCACAGCGGAGAAGCCCATGCCACAGCCCTCATCGAGTGCCACATCAAAGCTCGCAGCCTCAAAGGGCGAGGAACCCATGCGGCCCACATGCTCAACCAGGTCTGACGCCTCGACGGCGCGGGTCTTGGCAGCCTCGACAGTGAAGCCCGTGGCGGAGGCGGTGAGCGCGGGGTTGTCACAGCAGGTGAGAGTGACAGTAAACGGCTCGCCCAGACGCGCCACGACGGACACATCTACGGCGCGGCGGCGCAGCACATCGCGCTTGAGCGCGGCGCCGGCAGCGTCAATGGCGCGCTGGCTTCGAATCACGCGCACACGGCAGCCCTCGGGCATGCTGCGAGGCACACGGCACTCGATGATGTCGCCCGCGGCGGTATCATCGGTAGCGATAGTGGTTAGGAACTGGTCGAACTCGTCGTCGTGGCGAAGTTCCAACAAATCGCCCTTGCCCACAGGCTCAAACAGCTCAATGCGGGCGATGGCGGCGCGGCGGCGACGGTCGTCGGGTTTGAGCCCGCGCACGTCGCGGTTGGCCAGGCGGCTGCCCAGCACCGTGCCCACGATCTGGCCGCGGTTGTTGGAACGCTCATAGCTCATCATCTCGTCGCCCGAGGTGCCGTCCTGATAGGCGTGCGTAAAGTCGCGGTTAAAGCAGCGCTTGAGTTGGCGCTGGCGAGCGGCGTCCTCGTCCTTATCTACGGCGACCCCGGCCAGCATGTCATCGATCTGATGACGGTACACATCGACGATGGAGTACACGTAATCGGGCGCCTTCATGCGGCCCTCGAGCTTGAGCGATGCGGCACCGGCGTCATACAGACGGCGAACGAGCTGCGAAGTATTGGTGTCACGCGGGCACAGCGCGCGCTCGCGGCCAGCAGGGGAGAGCGTGCGACCGTTCTCGTCGATCAGCTCGTAGGGCAGGCGGCAGGGCTGGGCGCACATGCCACGGTTGGCCGATCGTCCCGCCATGGCAAAGCTTGAAAGCAGGCACAGGCCCGAGTAGCAAAAGCAGATGGCGCCGTGGCTAAAGACCTCCAGGTCAACGTCGGGCGCGGCATGGTGAATGGCGGCAATCTCGTCGATGGAAAGCTCGCGCGAGAGGGTCACGCGGTCGGCGCCCTGCTCGCGGCACCAAAGGGTTCCGCGGTCGTCATGGATGTTCGCCTGGGTCGAGATATGTGTCTCGATGCCGGGCATGGTGCGCTTGACCTCAAAGAACAGGCCCCAGTCCTGGATGATGAAGGCGTCGGCGCCCAGCGTGGAGCAGCGATGGATGAGTTGCAGCGCATCGCTCATCTCGGACTGCTTGATGACGATGTTGACCGTGACGTAGACGCGCGACCCGGCTAGATGTGCGGCGCGGCAGGCTTGCTCAAAGGCCTCGTCGGTAAAGTTGGTGGCCTTGCGGCGGGCGTTGAAACTGCCCATGCCGCAGTAGATGGCATCTGCCCCGGCAGCGAGTGCGGCGGCAAAGGGCTCCGGGCCTCCGGCGGGGGCCAAGAGCTCGGGTCTGCGGTTGGTGGTTCGACTGGCGGTTGCGGTCATATCCTGCCTTTCAAAATGCTCAGATACTCAAAAGTATAGTGGCGCCGTCGCGGCAGGCGATGCCCGTGCTCCAAGCGGGATAAAGTCTTCAGCAGCTTGGGCTGGGCGACCCCGTGGAGAACCGTCCGGCGGCCCGTACGCGCCGTTGGGCGATAAAATATTCTCGCAACGTGATAATAATCTTGCATCGCGCGGAAACCTTGAGTACTATCCCAATCAAGCGCGGTGTTCAGACCGAACTGTGCCTCCCGGTGTGAACGCCGCGCTCCCGTTCCCTTTTACTTGTAAGGAGAAAAACATGAGCAAGACCGTCGTGTCTTCCGATAACGCACCCGCAGCCATCGGCCCGTATTCCCCCGGTATCCAGACTGGCAACATGGTGTTTCTGTCCGGCCAGCTGGGCATCGATCCCGCGACCGGCAAGCTGCCCGAGGGTGTCGAGGCCCAGGCCAAGCAGTCCCTCGCCAACGTCGAGGCTCTGCTGACCGCTGCCGGCGCCACGTTTGCCGATGTCGTCAAGACCACGGTCTACCTGGCCGACATCGCCGACTTTGCCGCCGTGAACGAGATTTACGCCTCCAAGTTCGAGGCTCCGTTCCCCGCGCGCAGCGCTTTCCAGGTTGCCGCCCTTCCGGCTGGCGGTCTGGTCGAGATCGAGGTTGTCGCCGCTCTCTAAGGTGTTGGTAACAACTAAACATGACATGCAAAAAGACCCTGCAGCGCGTGCGAGCTGCAGGGTCTTTTGTCAAGCGATGCGACAAAAATGATCCGTTTCCCTTCGTCCCCAAGGGATCACGTTTAGCCCTCCTTGCGGACTTTTTGCAGGTAGCGGTACACGCTGGGCTCCGAGATGCCCAACGCGGTGGCAGCGCAGGCCACGGCGCCCTTGAGCATGAACACCCCGTTGCCGTTGAGGTGGCGAATGACGTCCACGCGGTCGCTCTGACCAAGCGACGCTACATCCAGCCCGCGCGCGCTCAGCAACTCGGCAATGCTGCGGTCGATGAGCTCCTGGGTGGACTCCGAAAGGCTTTCGACCTCGATAGGGGCGGGCTCCGTGCGCGTCGGCGCTGCGTCGAAGCACGCCATGAGCTGCTGCGCCATGGCGTTGATGGAGCGTACGGTCGAGAGGTCGGTGTTGACGCAGAGCATACCGACGATCTCGTCATCCTCGCGGATAAAGAACGTCGCGGACTCCAACGTCTTGCCGCCGGCACCGCGCCCCTCGTAGCCCGTAATAAACGGCAGGTCGCGATACTTGGGGTCGTGCATGATCTTGAGCGCCAGATCGGTGGCAGGACCGCCGACCTTGCGGCCGCTCACGATGCCGTTGCGAATATCGACGATGGCGTGGTCGGGATCCGAGAAATCGTGCAGCACGATTTCGCTGTTCTTACCGAGTATCTGCTCCAGGAAATCGACCATCGGCAAAAAGCGGCGTACGGTCTCGTTCACGGGCAACTCCTTTGGGTGAAATCGGAAATGTTCATAACAATTTTTTCTCATGGTAACACGGTGTCTATTGACTCGCATATTCGCAGGTACATTGCGTAATACAGACGAGCGGTAGGATTTTGGCGGTAAACGGTTGACCAAAAGAAAAGTTAGATGTTATTTTGACCGGACACTTTCCTGACCTGCGGAAATGCATTGTCTCAGCTTAAGAATAGTCTGATAACAAAAAATTATTATTGAGAATGAGAATCATCTTTAATACGATATGCAACGAAGGCACAACCTCAACCCCGCACTGCGTCACAATAGAGCGTTAGATGCGAAAACAACTATTTCGAGGATTGGTGGTCAAATGACCCAGGAGACGGTTACGAACGGCACTGAAGCCCTGTTCACTCGTGAAGGCATGCCTCCCGTTAAGGAAATGATCCCGTGTGCCCTTCAGCACGTACTGGCTTCGTTTGCCGGTATCATCACCCCGGCTGTCATCATGGCCGGCGTCTACGGCTTTAATAGCCAGCAGAGCACCGACATCATTCAGGTCGCGCTCATTCTTTCGGCGATCGACACGGCCCTTCAGGCCTTCGCTCCCTTCCGTCGCATCGGCGGCGGCCTGCCCATCGTCATGGGCGTTTCGTTCGCGTTCCTGCCGGCTCTGCAGGCCATGGGTGCCTCGGGCTTTAGCTTTGGTGCGCTGCTGGGCGGCGAGATCGTCGGCGGCGCCGTCGCGGTCCTCTTTGGTCTGGCCTACAGCAAGATCAAGTGGCTGTTCCCGCCCGTCGTGACCGGTACGGTCATCTTCTCCATTGGCGTCTCTCTCTATCCCACGGCCGTCAAGTACATGGCCGGTGGCATGGGCACGCCGCTGTGGGGCACTCCGCAGGCCTGGTGCGTCGCTCTTATCACCTTCGCCGTGGTCTTTGCGCTCGCCAACTTTGGCAAGGGCACGCTCAAGCTGGGATCCGTGTTCTTTGGCATGATCGTTGGCATGATCGTCTCCATCCCCTTTGGCATGATCGACTTCTCCAGCGTCGCCACCGCTCAGGTCTTCGCCCTTCCCAAGCTCATGCCCTACACGCTCGAGTTTGATCCCGAGGTCTGCATTACCCTCGCCGTCGTGTTCCCCATGGTTGCCATCCAGGTTATCGGTGACGTCTCCGCCGCCTGCCTGGGCTCCATCGACCGTATGCCCACCGAGCGCGAGCTTTCCGGCGCTATCGTGTCCCAGGGCCTCACTTCTATGGTCGGCGGCCTGCTGGGCGGTCTTCCCACCAGCGCCCTTGGCCAGAACGTGGGCATCATCTGCTCCAACAAGGTCGTCAACAAGTGGGTCTTTGTGATCATTGCGGCCGTCTTTGCCATCGCCGGTCTGTTCCCGCAGCTCTCTGCCGTCCTTTCCGCTATCCCGCAGCCCGTCATCGGCGGTGCTACCGTGGGCGTGTTTGGCACCATCACCATGAACGGCGTGCGCATGTTCACCCGCGAGGGCCTCACGCAGCGCACTACCACCATCGTCGGTACCTCCGTCGTCTTTGGCCTGGGTATCTGGATGGCCAGCGGTTGCCTTGCCGGCGAGGGTATGCCCGCCTGGGTGTCCACCGTCATCGGCTCCAATGCCGTAACCCCCACCGCCATCATGGCCATCGTCCTTAACCTGATTCTTCCGCAGACGCCGGTCGTGGCTCAGCACATCGATGCTGCCAAGGACGCTGCCGTGGATCTGGTCTTGCCCGAGAGCAAGAAGTAGCCAATTCGGTGCTATTCGTCGGCGGGCGCATCGCCTCGTCCGCCGAC
Source organism: Collinsella sp. (assembly GCA_019419425.1). Taxonomy (GTDB): domain Bacteria; phylum Actinomycetota; class Coriobacteriia; order Coriobacteriales; family Coriobacteriaceae; genus Collinsella. The sequence goes on from DXZZ01000035.1 coordinate 8,356, forward strand.
GTCATGCGGCGCCAAGCCGCACTTCAAAGGGTTTGTCCCTTTGGTGAAGCGTTGACGGGAGAGGGCCCGTTTCCGGTGTAGGCCGGCGCTTCGCACTCCGCCATGTCAGAGGTGTCAAACCCCGCCCCTGATGTTGAAGGGAGCATCCATGCTTCTGGTCGCTAACGGTTCTGTCTTTACCCGCAATGCTCAGACCCCGTTCATTCCAAAAGGTGCGGTCGCCATTGACGGAGATACGATCGTCGAAGTGGGCCCCGAGTGCGAGCTCAAGGCCAAGTACCCGGATGCCGAGTACGTCGACGCCCGGGGCAACCTCATCATGCCCGGACTCATCAACTGCCACACCCACATCTACTCGGGTTTGGCCCGCGGCCTTGCCATTAAGGGCTGTAACCCTACCAACTTCCTGGAGAATCTTGAGCAGCAGTGGTGGAAGATCGACGACAACCTGACGCTCGACGGCACCAAGGCCAGCGCCTATGCCACGATTCTTGACTCCATCCGCGATGGCGTCACCACGATCTTCGATCACCATGCGAGCTTCTGCGAGATTCCGGGAAGCCTCTTTACCATTAAGGATGCCGCTCAGGAGCTGGGCATGCGTTCGTGCCTGTGCTACGAGGTCTCCGATCGCCGCGGCCAGGAAAAATGCGACCAGGCCATTGCCGAGAACGCCGAGTTTGCCCAGTGGGCCGCCAAGGAGCGTCGCGATAACGACAACCACATGATCGCCGCCATGTTTGGCGGACATGCCACCTTTACGCTGTCGGACGAGACCATGGATAAGATGGCCGAGGCCAACAACGGCCTGACCGGCTTCCACATCCATGTGTGCGAGGGCATGAATGACGTGTGGGACTCCCGCCTCAACCGCGGTGGCATCAGCCCCGTCGAGCGCCTGCTGCAGCACAATCTGCTGGGTCCCGACACCATGCTCGGCCACTGCATCCACGTGACGCCTGCCGAGATGGATATCGTCAAGGAGTCCGGTACCTGGCTCGTCAACAACCCCGAATCCAATATGGGCAACGCCGTGGGCTGCGCCCCCGTGCTCGAGTTCTTCCGCCGCGGTATCCCCGTGTGCATGGGCACCGACGCCTACACCCACGATATGCTCGAGAGCCTTAAGGTCTTCCTGATCATTCAGCGCCACAACGCCGCCATGCCCAACGTGGGCTGGTGCGAGGCCATGACCATGCTGTTCGAGAACAACGCCAAGATGGCGAGCAAGTACTTCGATCGCAAGCTCGGCGTGCTCGAGGCCGGCGCTGCCGCCGATGTCATCGTCATGGACTACAAGCCCTTTACGCCGCTGAGCGAGGAGAATATCGACGGCCACATGCTCTTTGGCATGATGGGCAAAAACTGCCGCACCACCATCATCAACGGCCGCGTCCTGTACAAGGATCGTGAGTTCGTTGGGATTGATGAGGACAAGATCAACGCGTGGACCATGGCCGAGTCCAAGAAGCTCTGGAGCACGCTCAACGATCGCGTGTACTAATTCCAATTGGAGATTCGCGCGCGTCGGATGTTTCGCCGCATCCGACGCGCGCATAGGCGGCCTCCGCGGGGTCGCCGGCGCTGTGCTAGCGCTACACCGTATTTGCGCCCGCCGCGCGGTCTCGCCGGGCGTTACAGAGAGGAGCTCACTATGAGCGACATCATGAGGCCGATCCCGTTTTCGCAGCTGATGAACTGGATCATCGAGGAGCACAAGACCCAGGACGCCATCTTTGGCGTGCGTAAGATGGTCACGACCAACCAGGAGGGTGCGCTTCCCATTTTTGACGAGCGCATCGAGACTCCGTTTGGCCCGGCTGCCGGTCCCAATACGCAGCTGGCCCAGAACATCGTGGCCTCTTATGTGGCCGGTTCTCGCTTCTTTGAGCTCAAGACCGTCCAGGTTATGGACGGCGAGGAGCTCTCCAAGTGCGTCAACAAGCCCTGCATCGTGGCTCAGGACGAGTGCTACAACTGCGAATGGTCGACCGAGCTCGAGGTTCCGCAGGCCTTTGCCGAGTACGTGAAGGCATGGTTTGCCTGCCACCTGATCGCTCGCGAGTACGGTCTGGGCAGCCCGGACGGCTTTGTCTTCAACATGTCGGTGGGCTATGACCTGGAGGGCATTAAGAGCCCCAAGGTCGACGCCTACATCGAGGGCATGAAGGATGCCAGCGGCTCCGACGTCTGGAACGAGTGCCGTGCCTGGGCACTCGCCAACCTGGACAAGTTTGAGCATGTCGACGCCGCGTTTGTCGAGTCCATTCCGGCGCGCGTGTCCAACTCCATCACCGAGTCCACGCTGCATGGCTGCCCGCCCGCCGAGATCGAGCGCATCGCGACCTACCTCATCACCGAGAAGGGCCTCAACACCTACATCAAGTGCAACCCCACGCTGCTGGGCTATGAGTTTGCCCGCCAGCGTCTGAACGAGCTGGGCTTTGACTACATCGTCTTTGATGATACGCACTTCCGCGAGGACCTGCAGTGGGCCGACGCCGTGCCCATGTTCGAGCGCCTGATTGCCCTGTGCGCCGAGCGCGGCCTGGAGTTTGGCGTCAAGCTGACCAACACGTTCCCCGTCGACGTGACGAGGAACGAGCTGCCTTCCACCGAGATGTACATGTCCGGCCGTTCGCTGTTCTCACTGACCATCGAGGCCGCCCGCCGCATTACCGAGCAGTTCGATGGCAAGCTGCGCATCAGCTACTCCGGCGGTGCCACGGTCTACAACATCCGCGCTCTGTACGATGCCGGTATTTGGCCCGTTACCCTGGCGACCGACGTGCTCAAGCCCGGTGGCTACGAGCGCTTTAGCCAGATGACCGGCGAGTTTACCGACCTGGATGGCAAGCCGTTCGCGGGCGTCTCTCTCGAGGCCGTGACCGCGATCCAGACCGACTCGCTCACCAACCCGCTCTATAAGAAGCCGCTGCGCCCGCTGCCCGACCGCAAGGTCGCCGGCAAGAGCCCGCTTTCCGACTGCTTTACCACGCCGTGCCGCACGAGCTGCCCCATCCAGCAGGATATTCCCGCCTACCTGGCGGCTGTTGACGAGGGCCGCTACGAGGATGCACTCAACATTATCATCGAACGTAACGCCCTGCCGTTCATTACCGGCACCATCTGCCCGCATCCCTGCGGCCGTGCCTGCGAGCGTGCATTTTACGAGCCCGAGGGCGCCCAGATTCGCGCCAGCAAGCTCAAGGCCGCCCGCGAGGCCATGACCGCCGTGCTGCCCAAGCTGCGCGCCCAGGCTATCGCCAACGACGGTGAGCGCAACGTTGCCGTTATCGGCGGCGGCCCGGCCGGCCTGGCGACGGCGTTCTTCCTGACGCGTGCCGGCGTGCCCGTCACCATCTTTGAGGCCCGCGATTCGCTCGGCGGCGTGGTCCGTCACGTGATCCCCGAGTTCCGCATCTCGAGCGACGATATCTCCCACGATGCCGAGCTCTGCCTGGCCTTTGGCGCCAAGGTTCAGCTTAACGCCCGCGTGGAGTCCATTGACGAGCTCAAGGCCCAGGGCTTTACCGACGTTGTCGTGGCCACCGGTGCCTGGATGCCCGGTTCCGCTGGTTTGGGCGAGGGTGCCGAGCTCGACGTGTTGGAGTTCCTCGAGGCCGCCAAGAAGGGCGAGAAGCTCGAGCTGGGCAAGGACGTCGTGGTCATTGGCGCCGGCAATACCGCCATGGACGCGGCCCGCGTGGCCAAGCGCCTTGCTGGCGTGAAGAACGTGCGCCTGGTGTATCGCCGCACCAAGAAGCAGATGCCCGCCGACGAGGAAGAGCTCGATCTTGCTCTTGCCGACGGCGTTGAGTTCTGCGAGCTGCTGGCGCCCAAGGCGCTCAACGGCGCCGTGCTGACCTGCGACGTCATGGAACTTGGCGAGCCGGATGCAAGCGGCCGTCGCAGCCCCGTCGCCACGGGCGAGACCGTCGAGCTTTCCGCCACCACGGTGATCTGCGCCGTGGGCGAGGGCATCGATGCCAGCCTGTACGACGCCGCGGGCGTCGAGCACGACCGTCGCGGCCGCCTTGCCGCCACCTCCACCGGCGTCGAGGGCGTCTGGGCTGCCGGTGACTGCCGCCGCGGTCCCGCTACCGTGGTCGAGGCTATCGCCGACGCCGCCGAGGTCGCCCGTGCCATTGCCGGCGTGGACTTTAACAAGTACGCCGACTGCAACGAGCAGGCCGGCCGCGAGGACACCTGCTACGAGCGCAAGGGATCGCTGTGCCGCGACAAGCGCAACTGCACCAAGACCCGCTGCCTGGGCTGCGGCTCGGTGTGCGAGGTCTGCTGCGATGTGTGCCCCAACCGCGCCAACGTGGCAATTAAGGTGCCGGGCCTGGCCAAGCACCAGGTGGTACATGTCGATGGCATGTGCAACGAGTGCGGCAACTGCGCCGTGTTCTGCCCCTACCAGGAGGGTCGTCCCTACAAGGACAAGCTCACCCTGTTCTGGAGCGAGGAGGACATGGAGAACTCCGAGAACGAGGGCTTCCTGGCCGTGGACGAGGACCACTTTAAGGTCCGCGTCGCCGGCACGGTCCGCACCGTCTCGGTCGATGCCGTCAACACCGGTCTTCCCGAGGCCGTCCGCCTGACCATCAAGGCCGTGCGCGACAACTATCCGTATCTCCTTAAGAAATAGGCGAGTCTTTTATGGCCAAATCCATTCAACATAACGTGGCCTACGTTGCCTGCGGAAGCGGCTGTGCTTCCGCAGGCGGCGACGCCCGCTGCAGCGAAGGCTGCATTGGCTGTGGCGCCTGCGTCACGGCCTGCCCCCACGGCGCCATTGCGCTGGTCGATGGCGTCGCCCGCGTGGATCGATCAAAGTGCACGGGCTGTGGCCTGTGCGGCATGGCGTGCCCGCAGCGCGTGATCGCCTTCGTTCCCGGCTACCAGAACATTCTGGTGCGCTGCAACAACACCGATAAGGGCGCCATTGCTCGCAAGATCTGCGACACGAGCTGCATCGGTTGCGGCATGTGCGCCAAAAAGTGCCCCGCCGGCGCTATCCGCATCGAGGACAACTGCGCCCATATCGACGGCGCGGACTGCCTGTCGTGCGGTATGTGCGCTGTCGTCTGCCCGCATGGCGCCATCCACGACCGCACCGGCATCGCCGCCGGCGTGTAGAAGGGAATCACCATGGCACAGGAATTCACTTTTACCGTTAACGGCGTCGAGCGCACGACGACCCAAAACAAGCCGCTGCTGCGCTACCTACGCGACGACCTGCATATTCACTCCGCCAAGGACGGCTGCTCCGAGGGCGCGTGCGGTACCTGCACCATCCACGTGGACGGTGCGGCCGTCAAGGCCTGTGTGCTGACCACCGCCCTTGCCGCCGGCCGTAACATCGTGACCGTCGAGGGCCTGCCCGAGGACGTGCGCGAGGCCTTTGTGTACGCCTTTGGCGCCGTGGGCGCCGTGCAGTGCGGTTTTTGCATCCCCGGCATGGTCATGGCGGGTGCGGCGCTCATCGCCGAGGATCCCGAGCCCACCGAGGAGCAGATCAAGTACGCCATCCGCGGTAACGTCTGCCGCTGCACCGGCTACAAGAAGATCATCGAGGGCATTGCGCTGGCCGCTGCGGTACTCCGCGGCGAAAAGCAGATCGAAGAGGACCTGGAGCGCGGCGACGACTACGGCGTGGGCAAGCGCGCCTTCCGCATCGACGTGCGCAAGAAGGTGCTCGGCGAGGGCAAGTATCCCGACGACATCGACGAGCTCGATCAGCCGGGTCTGACCTACGCCAGCGCTGTGCGCTCCAAGTATCCGCGCGCCCGCGTGCTCTCCATCGATACCTCCAAGGCCGAGGCCCTGCCCGGTGTGGTGGGCATCCTGCGCGCTGAGGACGTGCCGGTCAACCAGGTCGGCCACCTTATCCAGGACTGGGACGTCATGATCGCCCAGGGCGATATCACCCGCTGCGTGGGCGATGCCATCGTGCTGGTGGTTGCCGAGGACGAGGCGACGCTCGAGAAGGCCAAGAAGCTCGTAAAGATCGATTACGAGCCGCTGGAGCCCGTGCGTAACATTGTCGAGGCCAGGGCTGCCGACGCCCCGCGCCTGCACGACAGCTTCTTTGCCTTTGGCAACACGGTAGAGCTCAAGGACAACGTGTGCCAGAGCCGCCATGTGACGCGCGGCGACGCCGCCAAGGCGTTGGCGGAGAGCGCATTTACCGTGACGCAGCGCTTTACCACGCCCTTTACCGAGCATGCCTTCTTGGAGCCCGAGTGCGCCGTCGCCTTCCCGTACAAGAACGGCGTCAAGGTGCAGTCGACCGACCAGGGTGCCTACGATACGCGCAAAGAGTGCGCCCACATGTTTGGCTGGGATAGCGAACCCGAGCGTGTGGTCGTCGAGACCATGCTCGTGGGTGGCGGCTTTGGCGGTAAGGAGGACGTTTCGGTCCAGCACCTGGCCGCGCTCGCCGCATATAAGTTCCAGCGTCCTGTGAAGTGCAAGCTCACGCGTGCCGAGTCGCTTGCGTTCCATCCCAAGCGTCATGCCATGGACGGTACCTTTACGCTGGGCTGCGACGCCGAGGGCAACTTTACCGGCCTGGACTGCGAGATCAACTTTGATACCGGCGCCTACGCGTCGCTGTGTGGCCCGGTGCTCGAGCGCGCCTGCACGCATGCCGTTGGCCCCTATAAGTACCAGAACACCGACATTCGCGGCTTTGGCTACTACACCAACAACCCGCCCGCCGGCGCGTACCGCGGCTTTGGCGTGTGCCAGTCCGAGTTTGCACTCGAGAGCCTGATCGACCTGCTGGCCGAGAAGGTCGGCCTGGATCCGTGGGAGATCCGCTACCGTAACGCCATCGAGCCGGGCGAGGTTTTGCCCAACGGTCAGATTGCCGACTGCTCCACGGCGCTTAAGGAGACGCTGCTCGAGGTCAAAGATGCCTACTATGCGCATCCCGGACACGCCGGTATTGCCTGCGCCATGAAGAACGCCGGCGTGGGCGTGGGCCTGCCCGATGCCGGCCGCTGCAAGATTCGCGTCGAGGATGGCCGCGCCGTGGTCTACGCCGCCACGTCCGACATCGGCCAGGGCTGCAACACGGTCTTTTTGCAGGACGTTGCCGAGGCCTGCGGTCTGCCGCTGAGCCGCATCGCCAACGGCGAGTGCTCCACCGAGAATGCTCCCGACTCCGGCACCACGTCTGGTTCGCGTCAGACGGTCGTGACCGGCGAGGCCGTGCGCGGTGCCGCCTTCCTGCTGCGCGATGCCATGGTTGGCATCGAGGCCGGCAAGCCTGCGCCCGCCGCTCCCGTGAGCGCGCATGGCGACGGCGTCAAGATCGAGTACGACGACGGTCGCGCCTATCAGCTGCGCGCGCAGGAGCTCGTCGCTGGTCAGGGTATGCATCCTCAGGACCCCGCGACCGCCATCAAGGCGCTCGAGGGATGCGAGTTTGGCTACGTGTATCTGGAGCCGACCGACAAACTGGGCGCCGACGTCCCCAACCCCAAGAGCCACATCTGCTACGGCTTTGCCACGCATGTGGTCATTCTGGATGATGACGGCCGCGTGAGCGAGGTCTATGCCGCGCACGATTCCGGCAAGGTGGTCAACCCCATCTCCATCCAGGGTCAGATCGAAGGCGGCGTGCTCATGGGTATGGGCTATGCGCTTACCGAGGATTGGCCGCTCAAGGACTGCGTGCCCCAGGCAAGGTACGGCACGCTCGGGCTGTTCCGTGCGCCCGAGATTCCGGATATCCACGCCATCTACGTGGAGAAGGACGA
>DXZZ01000036.1:0-5518 GCA_019419425.1 Collinsella sp.
CCCGCATGAACGGTTGCGCGCTGCCGGTCGCCATTGTGTGCGGCTCGGGCAATCAGGGCATTACCTGCGCACTGCCCGTCATGGAGTATGCCGAGTACCTGCGCTGCGACCACGAGCGCCTGGTGCGTGCCGTGATGCTGTCCGATCTCATTGCCGTGCATATCAAGAGCTACATTGGTGCGCTCTCGGCGTTTTGCGGCGCTATTTGCGCTGCGTGCGGTGCCGGTGCCGCGATTACCTGGCTGTGCGGTGGCACGCGCGAGCAAATCGGTGCGACGGTCTCCAATACGCTCGGTAACGTGGGCGGCATCGTGTGCGACGGCGCCAAGGCGAGCTGTGCCGCCAAGATCTCGGCTGCCGTCGATGCAGCGATTCTGGGCCATGATATGGCCATGCAGGGTCGCGGCTTCCGCGCCGGCGAGGGCCTGATCCAAGATACCGTTGAGCAGACAATCGCCAGTATGGGCTACGTAGGCCGTGTGGGCATGAAAGATACCGACGTTGAGATCCTCAACATCATGATCGGCAAAACCCAAGTGTGCTAGGACAGTTCGTCGGCTACTTGGTGTTCGTAGAAGGCTTCTACTACGGCGTTAAAGTCGCGGGCGAAGCCTTCCATGGTTCCGCGCCAGGTGACTCGGTTGGGCTTGCCCTGGCCTACATAGGCAGTCTGAATGCCGCAGGCGGGACTAGGGAAGTCGCGTTTGGGATCGTTGCCCACCATAAGGACCTCGTGCGGTTCGAGTCCCATCACCTGAAGCTGCTCTAGATAGTAGGTGGCATCAGGCTTGCAGCGGGTGGCGTTTCCCATGTGCGTGACGAGCTCAAAGGGGGCGTCGGCCAGGTCGCCCCAACCCATGCGGCACTCGATGGCCCCCTGCGGAAAGCTGGGGTTGGTAAAGAGCGCGCAGCGCAGCCCTGCGTCCTGTACGGTCTGAAGCGCGGCGTGTGCGCCCGGCATGGCATGGGCGTTGATGAGTTCGTCATTCTTGTACGGAAGAACTTCGCGGTCGTAGTAGGTAAACGCCTCGTAGATGAGGGGGTCCGAGAGGCAAATGCCGCATCGGCGCTCGACCTCTTCTTGGTAAAACTCAAGATTGGTGCGATTGTCCGTGCTGCTGCGGCGATTGGCGTTGAGGTCGACCAGGATGGTGCCGAGGCGTGCCATCGTGCCACCGCGGCTGCGGCGCCCGATATCCGCGAGCATCGAAGAGACATCCTTAAAATATCGAAGGATGAACGCGTTGAGGTTGATGCTAAGAAGCGTTTCGTCCATATCGAAAACGACTGCTTTGAGCACGCGGGCACCTTTCTCGAAAAATCGATCTAGAATCGTTGGCTCCGGATACTTTACCCCAAAGCCGAATGCCTGGCTGGTTATCGTCAAGTTGCGGAGACGTGTGTTCATAAGATTACGAAAAAGTCTCCACACGAGTAAAAAATCGCAGTTCACGCTTGAAATCGAACTCATTTCCCCGTAACCTATACGAACGTGATTGCATAAGCGTCACATTAGTATCTGTCGGCTCCCGAGTGTTCCTAAACGTTGTGTGCTTGTCGCACCCTTCTGTAGGTCCTAGCAATCGGGGCCCCGTAGTTCGAAAGGGGTCCACCTTTGAGTGAGATTCAGAACTCGTCCATTTTCTCTCTTGACGATGTCAACGAGGAGGAGATGAACAACCTCATCGACGGTACGATTACCGACTTTGATGAGGGCGATCTCGTTAACGGCACTGTCGTTAAGATCGAGCATGACGAGGTGCTCGTTGACATCGGATTCAAGTCCGAGGGCGTTATCCCGGTCCGCGAGCTGTCCATCCGCAAGGACGCTAACCCTGCAGACATCGTTGCACTCGGTGATCCCATCGAGGCTCTGGTTCTCCAGAAGGAGGACAAGGACGGTCGTCTGGTCCTGTCCAAGAAGCGTGCCGAGTACGAGCGTGCTTGGAACCGCATCGAGGAGAAGTTCAACTCCGGCGAGAACGTCGAGGGCGAGGTTATCGAGGTTGTCAAGGGCGGCCTGATCCTCGACATCGGCCTGCGTGGCTTCCTGCCCGCTTCCCTCGTCGACCTCCGTCGCGTCAAGGACCTCACCTCCTACATGGGCACCCGCATCGAGGCCCGCGTCATCGAGATGGACCGCAACCGCAACAACGTTGTCCTCTCCCGTCGCGTCGTGCTCGAGGAGTCCCGTAAGGCCGAGCGCTCCGAGATCCTGTCCAAGCTCAAGTCTGGCATGCGTCTCCAGGGTACCGTTTCCTCCATCGTCGACTTCGGCGCCTTCGTTGACCTCGGCGGTATCGACGGCCTCATCCACATCTCCGAGCTCTCCTGGAACCACGTCAACCATCCTTCCGAGGTTGTCAAGGTCGGCCAGGAGGTCGAGGTCGAGGTTCTCGACGTCGACCTCAACCGCGAGCGCATCTCCCTGGGTCTCAAGCAGACCACCGAGGATCCGTGGCGCGCACTGGTCAAGAAGTACCCCGTCGGCGCTATCGTCGAGGGCACTGTGACCAAGCTTGTCCCGTTCGGCGCTTTCGTCGACCTGGGCGAGGGCATCGAGGGCCTGGTGCACATCTCCGAGATGGCCAACAAGCACGTGGACCAGCCTTCTCAGGTCACCCACGTTGGCGACAAGGTTCAGGTCAAGGTCATGGAGATCGACCTCGACCGTCGTCGTATCTCCCTGTCCATGAAGTCTGCTGCTGAGACTCTGGGCGTCGAGATCGAGGTTACCCCGCTGCCTTCCGAGAAGAAGGACGAGGAGACCGACGCCGAGTAAATCGGTTTGACGATCACTTGTTTTAAGGGATCCGTCCGTAATGGACGGGTCCCTTTTTGCATTTGGCACCGAGATGCGCAATGCTGCCGGGCTGTCCACAGGCTATTGGATTGTCGGTGCATGAAAAAAGCCGACATCCCGCCTCGGGGAGGAGGCGGGAACACACCGAGTAGACGGAGGGGTGCGGAGCGCGGTCGCGTCTCGACTGACGACGTTGCCCATCGACAGGATCATTGTAACGCATGGCGGTTCTTGGTTTATCGTGTCGAGCGTTTGCGTTGTGCCATTGCCTGCGGTAACGGTGTGTTACACTCTTGCACTGCTGAGTGGGCCAGACGGTCGCGCGATGTGCTGCTTGCAGTACGCGTGAGGAAAGTCCGGGCTCCAGAGGGCGGGATGCCGGCTAACGGCCGGGCGGAGTGATCCGACGGAAAGCGCCGCAGAAAAGAAGACTCCCACCTGCGCCGCAAGGCGTAAAGGGAAAAGCTGAAACGGTGGTGTAAGAGACCACCAGCGTCGTGGCAACATGGCGGCTTGGCAAGCCCCATCCGGAGCAAGCGCGAATAGGAACGCTATGGGCCGGCCCGGTCCGCGTTCGGGTAGCGTGCGTGGAGCTGCACGGTAACGTGCAGACAAGATAAATGACCGTTCACGACAGAACCCGGCTTACAGGCCCACTTGGCATTTTTGTTACCCTGACAATCGGTACGGCCTTTGCCGTATTATTGAGGCTGTTTGTTGCTGCGCTTTATTTTGTTGAGGGGCTTTGTTGGACAGCTATTTTACTCTGCAATCGAATATTGAGGCTTCGGGCGAGTTTGTGGACCGCAAGAGCCGGTTTATTGCCCAGCTGGTCCATATTGAGTCCGAGGACGAGGCGAATGCCTTTATCGAGATGGTTCGCAAGCGTCATTACGACGCTCGACACAATGTTCCCGCGTGGATTTTGGTCGATGGGCGTGAGCGCCAGAGCGATGATGGTGAGCCGAGCCGTACGAGCGGCATGCCGACGCTCGAGGTGCTGCGCGGAGCGGGGCTCAAAAATGTTTGCTGCGTAGTGACGCGCTATTTTGGTGGTACGTTGTTGGGACCTGGTGGCTTGGTACGCGCCTATACCGCGGCGACGCAGACGGCGGTGGCTGCGGCTCAGGAAGCCGGGCAGATCGTTGAGATGACGAGCGTCGTGCCGGTTGATGTGCGTGCGGCCTATCCACAGTATGAGCAAGTGCTTCGTTTGGCCCAGGATTCGGATGCCAAGGTTTCGGATACCGATTACGCGGATGCCGTGACGATTCATTTGGTGTTTAAGGCGGGGGAGCAGGAGCCGTTTTGCGTTAAGATGCGCGAGCTTATGGCGGGGCGTGAGGAGATTGAGGTCGGCACTCCCGAATTTGCCGAGTTCTAACGACGACGGCCGGCGTGCTTTTGGATGAATCCCAAGCGCGCCGGCCGTCGTTTTATGTTGTCGCCGTTTACTCGGCGAGCTGCTTTAGCACATCGCAGGCGATGTCGACGGCGTCGTCGATGCAGCCGGGGCAGCTGCGGAGCGGACCCTGGTCCGATCCGACGCCTTTGAGCGTGCCGCAGACGGTCGTGGTGTTCTTCTCGCCAAAGCGCTTGGCAATCTCGCGCGACAGCTTGTAGGTCTGGCCCTTGGTCTTGGGGTTCTCCATACCGTCGCTCATCACAAAGCCCATGATCGCCACGGCGCCCGAGATGGCGCCGCAGGTCTCGGTCATGCCGCCCATGCCGGCGCCAAAGCCCTCGGTGAGGGTAAAGGCGATCTCGGGGTCGAGCCCCACAGCGGGCGCGAGCGTGCAAGCGACAGCCTGGGCGCAGTTAAAGCCGCGGGCGTGGTACTCGGCAGCCTGAGCCTGGCAGGCGGCAGTGTTGAGCTGGGTGGTATCGATCTGCTTCATCGTTGTCTCCTTGTTCATGGTGTACCCGCCTATGGTACCCTTGCCGGCGCATTCGCTTATCGAGACCGCAGTGCATATCTCATTGTTTTTCGCCATCGAACACTTTCTTAAGATTTGGGACAAATAAACCTGATTAATTTGTCCCATAACCTATCGGCGGGATGGGTTGAGAGGGGTGCGGGGTAGCGGTATCGTGAACCGAATAAAAACAAAACCCAAGTAAGGGAGTTGGATATGAGCGAGCAGACCATCGGTACTACATGTGTTCAGGGCGGCTATCACCCGGGCGACGCGGAGCCGCGCCAGGTGCCCATCTACCAGTCCACCACGTGGAAGTACGACACGTCCGAGCACATGGGCAAGCTGTTTGACCTGGAGGAGTCTGGTTACTTCTACAGTCGTCTGCAGAACCCCACATGCGATCTCGTTGCCGCCAAGATCTGTGAGATGGAGGGCGGCACCGCTGCGATGCTCACGAGTTCGGGCATGGCCGCGAACTTCCTCGCGATCTTTAACGTGGCCGGTGCCGGCGATCATGTGGTCGCTAGCTCTGCTATTTATGGCGGTACGTATAACCTGCTCGCCCACACCATGGGCCGCATGGGCGTGACTTGCACGTTTGTCGCCCCCGACTGCACCGATGAGGAGCTGGAGGCAGCCTTCCGGCCCAACACCAAGCTCGTCTTTGGCGAGACGATCGCCAACCCCGCCCTTGCCGTGCTCGATATTGAGCGCTTTGCCAAGGCCGCACATGACCACGGCGTGCCGCTGATGGTCGACAACACCTTCCCGACGCCCGTGATGTGCCGTCCCTTTG